>NZ_JASHKY010000006.1:0-231492 GCF_030056935.1 Rhodococcus sp. IEGM 1302
GATGTCACCACCGTGCACGACTCGGTGACCGACTGCGATGATTCCGGCCTCACTCAGCGGCCGCCCGACCTCGGCGACGATGTCGAGCACCATCTTCAGACCTGCGCGGTGATCGGCGATCGGAAGGCTCCGGTCTTCGACTCCGGTGCGGTGGTTGTAGACGATGTGGCCGTCGGGCTCACCGATGCGCTCGATGAGACCGTGCGCCACCGATTCCGCCGTATCCGGATGCACGAGTTGAAATTTGATGGATGACGAGCCGGAATTGATGACCAGTACGGTGCCGTCGCTCACGCTTGCGCTCCCTGTGCCTGTATTGCCGTGATAGCCACGGTGTTGACGATGTCCTGGACCAACGCTCCACGCGAGAGGTCGTTGACCGGCTTGTTCAGTCCCTGCAGAACCGGCCCGACGGCGATAGCACCGGCGCTACGCTGCACTGCCTTGTACGTGTTGTTGCCGGTGTTCAGGTCCGGGAACACGAACACCGTTGCTTTGCCCGCCACCAGCGAATCCGGCATCTTCTTGTCGGCGACACTCTGCTCGACGGCGGCGTCGTACTGAATGGGCCCTTCCACCAACAGATCCGGTCGACGCTCGCGCACCAAAGCGGTCGCGGTGCGAACCTTGTCGACGTCGGCTCCGCTGCCCGAATCGCCGGTGGAGTACGAGAGCATCGCGATGCGCGGATCGATCCCGAACTGCGACGCCGTCTGTGCGGACGAGATCGCGATGTCCGCCAACTGCTCCGACGTCGGGTCCGGAACCACGGCGCAGTCACCGTAGGAGAGAACGCGGTCGGCCAGGCACATCAGGAAGATGCTCGAGACCGTCGAGACACCGGGGGCGGTCTTGATGATCTCGAACGAGGGTCGAATCGTGTGAGCGGTGGTGTGGGCGGCACCGGAGACCATGCCGTCGGCAATTCCCAAGTGCACCATCATCGTTCCGAAGTACGAGATGTCGGCGATCACCTCGCGGGCCCGCTCGATGGTCATGCCCTTGTGAGCACGCAGCGCGGTGTATTCCTGTGCGAAGCGCTCGGTGTACTCGGACTGCGCGGGTGCGAGTACCTGCGCGCCGCTGATGTCGACGCCGAGTTCCGCTGCGCGTCGACGCACACTGGGTTCGTCACCGAGGATCGTCAGGTCGGCAACCTGGCGCTGCAGCAGCCGGCCGGCCGCGCGCAGGATCCGGTCGTCGTCACCCTCAGGCAGGACGATGTGCTTGCGATCGCGTCGAGCACGATCGATCAGCTTGTACTCGAACATCTGTGGGGTCACGACGGACGGGATCGGCAGTGCCAGTCGGTCCATCAGGACGTCGGCGTCGACGCGCTGTTCCATCAAGCTCAACGCGGTGTCGACCTTGCGCTGCGAACCGACTGCCACGCGTCCGCGGGTTTGGGCTGCGGCGCTTGCGGTGTCGAAGGTACCGAGGGTTGTCGTCAGGATCGGAAGACGCTGTTTGAGGCCGGCCATCAACGCCGCGATGGCCGGGTGCGGCGTGATCCCGCCATTCATGATGATGCCCGCGAGCGACGGAAATCCCTCCGCCTCATGCGCATTGAGCAACGCGAGCAGTACGTCCGAGCGATCGCCCGGTGCGATGACGACCATGCCCTCGACCAGACGCTCGAGGATGTGCTCGGCGGTCATGCCGCCCACCATCACCTTGAGCGCTTCGCGGTGCAGCAGTTCCGGGTCACCCGAATACAACTCGCCGCCGGTGGCCTCCATCAACTCGGCCATCGTGGGTGAGACGAGCAACGGAATCTCCGGCAGGCTCCACGTCGGAACACCGATGTCGGACAGCGCTGCGGTGACCTCGTCGAGCTTGTCGGGATCGCAACGATTGGCGACGACCGCGAGCAGATGAGCGTGGTTGGCGGCCAACTCGGCGGCGCATAGATGCGCGAGCTGGGCGACCTCCTCGACACTGCGCCGAGCGCCGCGTACCGCCAGCAGAACCGGCGCGCCGAGGTTCACGGCGATGCGGGCGTTGAAGCTCAGCTCGCTCGGGCTTGCTACGTCGGTGTAGTCACTTCCGATGATGACGACGGCGTCGCACTGCTCGGCCACGGTGTGGTACTTCGCGACGATGTCGGCCAGCGCGGCTTCAGGATCGGCGTGAACCTGCTCGTAGGTGACGCCGAGTGCGTCGGCGTAGGAGAGATCGGCGGTGGTGTGCTCGAGCAGCAGTTCGAGGATGTAGTCGGTTTCCTCGGTAGAGCGGGCGATCGGGCGGAAGACACCGACCCGGGCGACGGTCGCGCACAGCATCTGCAGCACGCCAAGCGCGATGGTGGATTTTCCGGTATCACCTTCAGGAGAGGCGACGTAGACACTCGACACGGCAGCGGGCGCTTCTGGCATGCCCAACAGCCTAGTGTGGGCCGCCGCCCACCTTGCCACTGATCGTGGTCACGCTCACGCTCGTGCCGACAACCGGCGGCTACGAGAAAGACGAACGGTGCCTGCCACACGTCGAGTGGCAGACACCGTTCAGTTGATCTCGAGGATCAGCCCAGAGCACGCAAGCGAGGCGCGAGGTCACGCTCGAACAGTTCGAGGAACCGGCGCTGATCATGGCCCGGTGCGTGGAACACCAGGTGATTGAGACCGGCATCGACGTAGGCCTTGACCTGCTCGACGGCGTCGTCCGGATCGGAAGCGACGATCCAGCGCTTGGCCACCTGCTCGATGGGCAGAGCGTCGGCAGCGGCTTCCATTTCGATCGGATCCTCGATGCTGTGCTTCTGCTCCGGCGTCAGGGACAGCGGAGCCCAGAAGCGGGTGTTCTCGAGTGCAGCCTCCGGATCGGTGTCGTAGCTGATCTTGATCTCGATCATCTTGTCGATGTCGGCGACGTCGCGCTCGGCCTTGGCTGCGCCCTCGGTAACGGCTGGAAGCAGCTTCTCGGTGTAGAGCTCCATGCCCTTTCCGGAGGTGCAGATGAAGCCGTCACCGGCACGTCCCGCGTACCGGGCGACAACGGGTCCGCCGGCCGCGATGTACACGGGAATGCCACCCTCGGGAACGTCGTAGATCGACGCGCCACGAGTGGTGAAGTACTCGCCTTCGAAGTCGACACGATCGCCCAGCCACAGCTCACGCATCAACCGCACGGACTCACGCAGCCGCGCGAAGCGTTCCTTGAACTCGGGCCACTCGCCCTGGAAGCCGGTGGCGATCTCGTTGAGAGCCTCACCGCTGCCGACGCCGAGCATGATGCGTCCCGGGTAGAGACATCCCATCGTCGCGAACGCCTGAGCGATGACTGCCGGGTTGTAGCGGAACGTCGGCGTCATCACGGACGTGCCGATCTGCACGCGCTCGGTGCGCTCACCGACGGCGGTCATCCAGGCGAGCGAGAACGGTGCGTGGCCACCGTTGTGGCGCCACGGCTGGAAATGATCGCTCACCGCAACGGAATCCATGCCGTGCTGCTCTGCCAGAACTGCCAGCTCTACCAGTTCGCGAGGGCCGAATTGCTCAGCCGATGCCTTGTATCCGAGCTTGAGTTCCTGCGCCACCGTGCACTCCCTTGTCGTCTGTTTCGTTTACTTCTCTGACATGCTTCACGTTCTTTGCAGACTATCCAGACACCGCTCGGACTTCTCTGCGTATCTCAGCGAGCGAGGCTGGTGACCACCGTTGCCACGCCGGCTGCGACGGCAACCCCGGCCAGTGCCAGTGCAAACAGCCACAATGCGTGCGGTTCCGGCATCGCCGCTCCGTCCTCGAGCGCCTTCTTCACCTGTAGCCAGCGTCGCATACCTACCAGTGCGGCCGCCGCCGCGAGTGCGATAAGGGTCAGACCGAGAGTCGTGCGAACCCACCCGGTACTCCATTCCGGTACCAACTGGACGACGGCGATGCCTCCGGCCAGCAGGGCGAGTGAGCTACGCATCCAGGCGAGGAAGGTGCGCTCGCTGGCAAGGGTGAAGCGCTCGTCCGGGCGGTTCGGTTCACTCATGCGTGCTCACCTCCGTGCGGTGCCACCAGATCCGGGTCCTGACGCCAGTCGTAGACGACCTCGGTGCGCAGAACGATGTCCTGCAACGAACGTCGTCGTCGATCGACCGCCGACCACAGCAATCCGAAGGCGAAGAGCACGCAGAGCACCGCACGGATGAAGGCCAACGGCCAGCGCACGAGGCGATGCCCGGACGTGATCACCCGCAGCCCCATCACGAGGGACCCGACGGTCCGACCGGTGGTCGCCCAGCAGGCGGTCAGATACGCCACCGAGACACCGAGAAATGCCGTCGTGGACAGGAAGATTCCCGGTTCCGAGAAAGTGAAACTCTGTGGCGAGAAGAGCAGTCGGACGAAGGCGAAGCCCACGTACACGGAACCCATCAGGAGCAGGACGACGCCCAGGTCGATCAGTCCGGCGAGTCCACGGGTGACGATGCCGGCTGGGCCGGAACTCTCCTGGGCCACTAGCGTTCGCCTGCGTTCGTCTTCGGATCGGTCTCTGTCGACGGTTTTTCTGGTGAAGGTTTATCTGATGACGGTGCGCTGTCGCGGCCGAAGAGTCGCCCGACGAAGCCGGCGACAGCGTCGTCCGCCTGCATGCCCTGCACTCGAGCTCCGTGCACGGCTTCCGTGGAGAGTGAACCGGTCGATTCACGAATCATCTGGGGCAGGTCGACGCCCTCGATGACCTGGTCGGCGATCTTGACGAGGTCGATGCGGTTGACCTGGCGTTCGAGGTCGACCGTGTCGACTATCCCGTCGAGATCGAGGCGATCGATCACCGCTTTGACGTCGAGGCGGCTTGCGATCTCGTCCACGTCGACCCGGTCGATGATCGGTTCGAGCGAGACCCGTTCGGCAATCTTGTCCACGTCGATGTTCTCGGCGATCTTGTCGATGTCCACGTGGTCGACGACGATCTTGGTGATGTCGACTTCGGACAGAGCAGCGTCGACGACAGCTTTGATCACCGTCCGCAAGGTCGAGTCGGCGAACTCCACGGTCGAGTGCATCGCTTCCGTGCCGCGAGTGGTGACCTGGGTGATCGCGCCGTCGAGTGCGTCACCGACGACAGGGATCCGCTGCACGGAATCAAGTGCGAGACCAGCGGTTCTGCGCGCCGCACCAGCCGTGATCGCGGCCAGCCCGAAGGCCAGCCGAATCACGTCGGATTCGGGGTGGTGCGACTGCGATCCCACGCAATTGTCTCCATCTTCTTATACGACTGTTACCCGGACATTCGTCACTCCTCTTCGCATTGTGCCACTGTTGGAAGGCACAAATACGCTGTCCGGCTTGCGCCTGGGGGGAAATATGAAGACACGTCGTTTCACGGTTCGGCTGACGATGGCGGTGGCCATGGCCGCCGGCTTTCTCGGCCTCAGCGCGCCGACCGCGAGCGCGGATTCCGTGGTCAGTCGCATCGACGTCTACTCCCCCTCGATGGACCGCTGGATCGCCAACGACGTGATTTCGCCGGCCGGAGGAGGCCCGGCCCCGACCTTCTATCTGTTGACCGGTGTCGGCGGCGGCGAGGACGGGATCTCGTGGTTCAACAACACCGGAGTTCGTGACTTCTTCGACGACAAACACGTCAACGTGGTCATGCCGGTCGGCGGCAAGTTCAGCATGTACACCGACTGGAACGCCGACGATCCGGTGCTGGGCCGTAACAAGTGGCAGACGTACCTCACCAAGGAACTACCGGCGGCGGTCAACGCTCGGTACAACACGACCGGTGTCAACGCACTCGGTGGTGTGTCGATGGCCGGCGGACCGGTTCTGGACCTCGCGATCCAGTCGCCGGGCACCTACCGCGCAGTCGGCTCGTACAGCGGCTGTCCGCGCGCCGGCGACCCGCTCGGCCAGGCAGCGGTGCGCTCGATGGTCGAGATACTCGGCGGCGGCAACGCGGCCAACATGTGGGGGCCGTGGGGTAGCCCGCAGTGGGCGGCGCACGACCCGTTGATCAACGCCGAGAGACTGCGTGGCACAGCGCTGTTCATCTCGACCGGCAACGGCCTCCCCGGCCCGGTGGACGGAATCAACTCGCTGGCGATGGCCGCCGGCGTCGTTCCCGGCGCGGTCCTCGAAGGCATCACCAACATGTGCACCGCTGCCCTGCAGGGGCGATTCGGTCAGCTCGGCATTCCCGCGACGTTCAGCTTCCGACCCGAAGGCACCCACACCTGGGGGCTCTTCGAAGCCGACATGCGCGCGTCGTGGCCGATGATCGCGGGCGCTATCGGGGCGTGAGCCTCACGGCCCTCCTTACAAGCCATGGCGTCAGGTGAGACTGCGCGCCCAGTCCCGCATCCCGGCGGGGCCAGTGCCTGTGGCGTATTCAGCGAACAGATTTCGCGCTTCGTCACGGCGGATGCCGCCGAGGACTTCACGCGGCTTACAGAAAAACGGAAGTTCCACAGGCGGCGCCCACAGCTGCACGAGTTCCGCCGCACCGTCGTTCGGGGATTCGAGAGCGAACCACACCCGGGTCACGCCGAGCGTGATCGCGGCACCCATACACATGAGACATGGTTCGAGATTGACCGCCAATGTCAATTCACCGGACGCTCGAGTGAATCCGAGAGCCTCGTCGGCCTGCAAGAGCGCTTGAAGGTCCGCATGGACTACCCGTCGGCCGAGTGCCCGTTCTTGCGTATACGCCCGCCCGAGCACACGGTCGTCGTCGAACACGACTGCGCCGATCGGCATCTCCCCGAGCTCCATGCCCTCACGCGCTACGTCAAGAGCAACCGCAAGGGCATCTCGAGGTGAAAACATCACTCGACACTAATGGACCAAGGCAAACTCACGCTGCCAGTAGTGCGGGTAGTCCCCATTCCTTGGCAAGCAGCTCGTACGAGCGCAGACGATCCTCGTGCCGATGGGTCACCCCGGTGATTACCAATTCGTCCGCTCCGGTGAGCTTCTGCAAACTGTCGAGCCTGTCGGCGACGGTAGACGGTGAACCGACGAACTGCGTGATCAGCCGATCCTCCACCACTGCTTTGTCGGCGTCGGAAAGTGGGAGCGCTGTCGCGGGATCGGGGTACGGGATGGCGCCGTGTCCGCTGCGAATGCTGTGCGTCCAGTGCGCGAAGGTCGACGCCAACTCTCTCGCCGTCGCATCGTCTTCCGCAGCAACAACATCCGCGGACACGACGACATACGGCTCCGACAGGACGTCCGACGGACGGAATGCTGTGCGGTATGCCTCGACGGCATCGAGCGTACTCGACGGCGCCACATGGTAATTCGCACCGAACGGCAATCCGAGTCGTCCGGCGAGCTCGGCACTGGGGCCCGCGCTGCTTCCGAACACCCACAGTTCGACGTCGGCATTCTCGCCGGGACTGGCGTGCAATTCGATGCCGTCGCGGGTTCTGTAGGTACCGTTCAGGAGCGAGCGTATGTCGTCGACCTGCTGCTCGAAATCGGGCGCCTGCGCGCCCGGAAACGCCAATGCCTCGAACGACGCCTGCAATCGCGGTGACGTGAGAAGACCGGTTGGATCGACGGGCGCCGGGATCACGACGCCGTCGCGTACGACGTTCTCTCGCTTCGATTCTGCCGGCGCAGGCGTTCCGGCAGCGACCGCGCGAAGTGCCTCCACCCGACGCTGTCCGCTGCGCCCGATGCCGAGATCGATACGACCCGGATACAACGCTTCGACGGTACCGAAGGCCTCGACCACCTGAGCCGCCGTGTTGTTGCCCAGCAGCACGGCGGCCGAGCCGACGCGAATGGTGTTGGTGGCGGCCGCGATCAGCCCGACAAGCACTGCTGGCGACGAAGAGGCAACACCGACGAAGTGGTGTTCGGCGACCCAGTAACGCTTGTATCCCCACGCTTCGGCAGAACGAGCGAGGTCCAGCGAGTTCCGCAAAGCCTGGCGGGCCGTTCCGCCCTCACTGATCGGCGAGAGGTCGAGTACGGACAGCGGCGCGCTCACCTCGGTCCGCTTTCGGAGCGGGTGTCTGGTGTCTTCTCGCCGGCTTCCACCGCGAACGCCAGGCGGTTCTCGGCGGGGGCCACCGGGCACGTCGCGTAATCGGTGAACGCGCAGGGCAGGTTCGACGCCCGATTGAAATCGAGGACTACCGCGCCACCGGGTTCAGGTGCGCTCACGTGCAGCGAGCGGGCGGCCGGGTAGGTGGACACACCACTGGTCGCGTCGGTGAACAGGATGTGAAAGCCGTTGTCCCTGCCCGCGAACGCAATCAGCGTATGCGTTGCACCGTCGTGTTCGAAGCTGATGGTTCCGCGGGCGTCGTGATGATGCTCGAGGCGCTCGACGACCGCACCTGTCGTCACCGTGCGAGCCTCCTCGAAGGCTGTGAAGACACCCTCGATGCGCCACTGCGGGTTCGGCTCGAAGGTCGGGATACCACTGAACTGCGCCAATGCCGGGGCCGACGAATCGTGGATCCGCAGAGCCACCTCGCCGGTGCGGCGGATGACCTCGACCAACCGCGCGCCCTGCTTGACGATCAGTCCCGGCGCCCCCTCGATCGGATTCAGAGTGGCCGAACCGTCCACTGCGACGCCGTCGATCGAGAGGTCGTCTGCGGGCGTCGCGGTGACGACAACGGCATTCGCGTCGGCGCGCCATGCACCGGGCAGGTCCGCGAAGGTGGAATCGGTGTCCACCAGCCAATGCAACGCAGTCAGGCTCAGCCAGCCGAGGGGTTCGCCGAAGGTGGCGTCGCGCGAGGCGTGCCAGGCATTCCAATCGCCGGTGAAGGTGCTGGTGGAAGTGTCGGTAACGGTCATGATGCGCGGACTCCTTCAGCCTGCTCGTGCGGGTGACGCAGCCCGAGATGGCTGCGCAGGGTGGTTCCTGAGTACTCGGTCCGGAAACTGCCGCGGTCCTGTAGTTCCGGTACGACGGTGTCGATGAACTCGTCGAGGCCCGCGGGGGTGATGTGGGGAACGAGGATGAATCCGTCGCTTGCGTCGCCCTGGACGTAGCTGTCGATCTCGGCAGCGACCTCGGCGGCGCTACCCACGAACTGTTGGCGGGCAGTCACTTCGATGATGAGTTCACGGATGCTGAGGTTTTCGGCCTCGGCCTTGGCACGCCACTGATCTGCGACCGCTCGCGGATCCTTGACGTGGCGGACGCGTCCGCGGGTGATGTTGACGTCGTCCGACGGATCTTCCTTCGGCAACGGGCCGTCGGCGTCGTACTGGGAAAGGTCTCTGCCCCAAACCTGTTCGAGAAAAGCGATGGCAGTCTGGGGTCCGACCTGCTGCCGCCGGATGTGATACGCCTTCTCCTGTGCGTCCGCGGCGTTGTCACCGAGCACGAAGGTGGCGGCGGGGAGAATCTTGAGGTCTGCGTGCGTGCGTCCGTACTTGGCCAGGCGTCCCTTCACGTCGGCGTAGAACGCCTTGCCTGCTTCGAGCGTTCCGTGCCCGGTGAAGATCGCGTCCGCCTTGGCGGCTCCGAACTCGCGTCCTTCGTCGGAATCACCGGCCTGCAACAGAACTGGGTGCCCTTGGGGACTCCGAGGAACTTCGAAGCGTCCGGTGATATCGAACTGCTTACCGGCGTGGTGGAACTGACCGACCTGCTGGTCGGTGGCAAAAACGCCGCGCTCACGGTCGACGATCGGACGATCGATGCTCCAACTGTCCCACAGCGTCCGTACTGCGTCGACCAACTCGTTGGCGCGTGCATACCGCTCGGAATGCTCCAGATAGCCACCGCGGCGGAAGTTCTCGCCGGTGAAGGCGTCCGAGGAGGTGACCAGGTTCCAGGCGGCGCGGCCGTCGGAGAGATGATCGAGCGTCGAGAACTGCTTGGCCAACTCGTACGGTTCGTTGAATGTGGTGTTGATCGTCCCGGCCAGGCCGAGATGCGTTGTCACACCGGCAACCGCATTGAGAATGCTGAAGGTGTCCGGGCGACCGACTACGTCGAGGTCGTGAATTTTGCCCTGATGCTCGCGTAGGCGCAAACCCTCTGCGAGGAAGAAGAAGTCGAACAATCCGCGTTCGGCACTGCGGGCGAGATGCTCGAACGAGCTGAACTCGATCTGACTCTTGGACGCCGGATCGGTCCACACCGTGGTGTTGTTCACGCCGGGAAAGTGAGCGCCCAGATGGACTTGCTTGCGAATCCTGTTCTGTGTCATCGGTGTTCCTGTTCTCTACTCGCGCTACGCGAACTGATTGACGGGCAACTGGAAGCCCAACCGCTCGCGCAGCGTCGGGGCGGTACTCGGTCGCGGATTGAGAGTTGGCACTACGTCCGTCGCGATCTTCTCCACGGCGGCGGCCAGCGCCAGTGGACGCAGAACCACACCGTCGATCCCGGCGAGCCCACCGATCTCACGCAGCAGCGCAGTCAAACCCGCGCTGTCACCGCGATAGAACAGCGAGTGCGGGGCATACGGCGCTCCCGCCCATTCCTCGAGTTCCGCCAAAGCGTCGTCGGCGGCACCGCGATCGGCGCCGAGGAGCACGTCGACGTCGAGGAGAACCCGCACGCTGCGCCCGAGGGCGGCGGCACTCGCGTGGACCAGCTTGGCCGTAGTTTTGGCCTCGGCGAGATCGGTTGCCGAGATCCGAATCAGATCTCCGCGCGCAACCGCGAGTTCGCGAGCCTCCGGCCTGCTCGCGTCGACGGCGATCAGCGGCTGCCCCTGCGGGGAGCGCGGCGTGATGGACGGGCCCTTGACGGAAAAGTTCTTTCCCTCGAAGTCGATGTAGTGCAGCTTGTCCCGATCGATGAATCGTCCGCTCGCAGCGTCACGTATCTCGGCGTCGTCCTCCCAGCTGTCCCACAGCCGACTGACCACCTCGACAGCCTCGGACGCTTCCTCCCACGCAGACTCAGGACCCTGCACTGTCTTTCGGCCGAACAACGCCGCCTGCTCGGCGGTGTCGGACACCGCGACCTGCCAACCGGCCCGCCCAGCAGACGAGTAGTCGATACTCGCGACGGCCTTGGAAATGTGGAACGGCTCGGTGTGCGTGACTGTCGCAGTGGGGATCAGACCGATGCGCGAGGTCACGGCACTCAGCCGCGCCGCAGTTGCCACCGCCTCCAATCTCCCGCGCACTGCGTGCCGGCCTTCGGATTGCAGTCCGAACGAGTCAGGGAGGAACGCCAGATCCACCCCACCCCGATCCGCGGTGGTCACCAGGTCCACCCAGTACGACGGTGTGAATAGATCTTCGGCGCGTGAGTCCTCGCGTCGCCAGGAGTACGGATGAGCTCCGGTGCCCTCGAATTCGAGACCGACCAGGAATGCTCCGGAACTACGCTCGGACATGTTCGGCCTTTCGTGTCGAATGATCCCGCCCGGGGATCGCCTCGAGAAGTGTGCGTGTGTACTCGTTTCGGGGATTGTCGAAAATCTCGGTGGTAGTGCCAATTTCGAGCAATCGCCCGGCCTGCATGACGCCGACGACGTCGCTGATCTGGCGAACAACCGCCAGATCGTGGGAAATGAAGAGATAGGTCAAGCCCAGTTCTCGCTGCAACTCGTCGAGTAGCGCCAGAATCTGCGCTTGCACCGAGACATCGAGAGCGGAGACGGGTTCGTCGAGAACGAGCAGATCCGGCTTCAACGCGAGCGCACGAGCGATCGCCACCCGTTGACGCTGGCCGCCCGAGAGTTCGGCCGGTTTGCGGCTCAGGAACTGCTCGGGAAGTGCAACCTGATCGAGCAACTCTGCTGCACGACTCTGCTGCTGGCTGCGTCCACCAACCTTGAAGGCCCGCAGCGGCTCCGCAACGATGTCCTGGACCGACAATTTCGGGTCGAGGGATGCATAGGGGTTCTGATACACGAGCTGGATCCTTCGGCGCAGCTCACGCAGGTCGCTGCCCTTGACCTTCGTGATGTCCTGGCCGTCGAAGGTGATGGTGCCTGCGTCCGCCTGCTCCAATCGCACGGCAATGCGTGCGGTGGTCGACTTGCCGGAGCCCGACTCCCCCACCAGCGACACCGTCTGACCCCTCGGAACAGTCAGCGACACTTCGTTCACCGCGGTTATCGAACTCCCGCGTCCGACGTTGAAGTGCTTGGTGATTCCCGTCAGGGTCAGCAGCGGGCTGGTGTCCTGGCGGACCGGGCGAACGACTGGTCCCGAGGACAGGCTCGGCGCAGAGCTCAGAAGTTTCTTCGTGTACTCGTCTCGCGGGTTGTCCAGAATATCCGCGGTGCGGCCGGATTCGACGATCCTGCCGCCCTGCATCACCAGGATCCGGTCCGCGCGGTCTGCGGCCACACCCAGGTCGTGCGTGATCAGGAGCACGGCAGCACCGGATTCGGCAATCCGCTCGTCGAGATGGTCGAGAATGCGCCGTTGAACCGTGACGTCCAGAGCACTGGTCGGCTCGTCGGCGATTACGAGGGCCGGGTTCGCGACAAGCGCGATACCGATCAGAACGCGTTGCCGCATACCGCCGGAGAGCTCGTGCGGGTACTGGCGTGCTCGGATTTCCGGCCGGTCGATACCCGCGCGCTCGAGCACCTCGACGGCGTCCAACCGGGCTTTGCGACGGTCTGCGAGGCCGTGGATCCGGAGGACTTCTGCAACCTGGTCGCCGATCCTCGTCACCGGGTTGAGCGAGGTCGTCGGATCCTGCGGCACCAAACCGATACGCGCGCCGCGGATTCGCTGCCACGCACGGTCGGAATACGAGTCGATCTGTTCACCCTCGAACTCGACGGTCCCGCCGGTGACGTGGCCACTGCCGGCGAGCAGACCCAATATCGCGTGGGCCGTGGTCGACTTACCGGAACCCGATTCCCCGACCACCGCAACTACTTCGCCCCGACCGACGGTGAAGCTCACGCCGGATACCGCGGGCTCGGCGCCGTAGGCGATCTGTAAGTCGGTGACGGAAAGCAACTGTTCCTCGGTCGTGCTCATCGCCGGTTGTTCCTTTCGATCTCGTGGCCGATACGGTGTGCCGAGATGACCACGGCGACAATCGCGAGACCGGGAAGTGTGGTCATCCACCAGGCATTGGCGAGGAAATTACGTCCCTCGGATACCAGCGATCCCCATTCCGGGGTAGGCGGAACGGCGCCGAATCCCAAGAAGCTCAGTGCCGACACCGCCAGTACTGCCTGCCCGAACTCGACAGCGGACAGCGCGACCACCGGCGCGTAGGAGTTGGGAAGCACGTGCCGACGCAGGACACCGAGCCACTGCACACCCGAACTGAACGCGGCCTCGACGTACTGAGCTCCGCGCACCCGCATCACTTCGGCACGCATCACTCGCGCGAAATTGGCGACCATACTGACGCCGACAGCAATGGCGACGTTGATGGTGCCGAAGCCGAGTGCGGTCACCAGTGCCAACGAGAGCAGCAGCGCCGGAATGGACAGCAGCACGTCGACGATGCGCATCAGCACGGCGTCGACGACGCCACCGACAAAGCCCGCGAGCAAACCGATTATCGATCCCGCCACCAATGCGATTCCGACCGCCACCAAGGTTGCGGTCAGGGACAGCGCGGCGCCGTGCACGAACCGTGTGTACAGGTCACGACCGAGATTGTCGGTTCCGAACCAGTGAGCCAGGCTCGGGCCCTGCAGTTTGTCCGCCGGGACACCGGACAACGGATCGCCGCTGGCAAAGAATCCGGGTGCGACGGCAAAGCCGATGGCAAGCAACACGATCAACACCGGAATCACCAAGCCGGGCTTTCGGATCCAGCCGATGGCCGTGGACTTTCGGCGCGAAACAACAGGTGCCTTCGCCTCGACGGTCGGATCGAGGAGTAGGGGTTCGATCAATGTGTCAGACATGAGCCGGCTCCAGATCGGTCGAGCTTTCGGTATTCGACTTTTCGGTGTGACTCTTCTTCGTCTGGATGATCCGTGGATCTATCAAGGGGTAGAAGAGGTCGACCGCGAGGTTGACGAGCACGAACACGAGAGAGGCGAACACAACGACTCCCTGCACCACCGGGATGTCCTGCGCCATCACCGACGTCTGTGTCAGACGGCCGACGCCCGCGCGAGAGAACACCGTTTCCACAACCACCGAGCCCGCCAGCAGCGTGCCGACCAGTACACCGGCGATGGTGAATGCCGGAATGCTCGCCAGTCGCAACGCATGACGGGTCTGCACGCGCCAGCGGCTGGCGCCCTTGGCATACGCAGTCTCCACGTGCGGCGAACGCAGCGTCGACTGCAGGCTGGTCGTGAGTACCTGCGCGATCACCGCGCCGGTCGGGATCGCCAAGGTGATCGCCGGAAGAATCACCGTTGCGAATCCCTTGTCTCCGAATGCCGGGAAGATGTGCAGACGGAACGAGAAGAGTTGCAGAAGAATCAGGCCCACCCAGAAAGTGGGCACTGCCACACCCAGCGGCGGCAGCGAGAACAACAGATTCGCGAGCCACCGCTTGCGGGTGTAGGTAGCGAAGAACGCGATCGCCACTCCGAACAACACGGCCAGAACCAAAGCGGTGGTTGCCAAGACCAGAGTGCTCGGCAGCGCCGAGAAGATGGCATCCGTCACCGACTGACCGGTGGAGATGGACGTACCGAAATCGCCGCGAAGAGCATTCGTCAGCGACGTCCAGTACTGCACCCACACCGACTGGTCCAAGCCGTACCGTGCCCGAAGCTGATCGAGCGCAGCCTGATCCACTGCAACACCCTGACCGGACGAGTCGGCAGCCATGCTGACGGGATCACTGGGCAGGAGGAACAGAATCACGAACGAGATGGTGAAGGCGGCCCACAGAACCACTGCGGCCTGGCCCAGTCGGGTGAGTACGTATCGAGTCATGATTACTTACCCGACAACCATGCGTCGTAGAACTGCAGGCGCGAGGAGGCTTCGAAGTTCAGGTCCTGCACACTCGATCCGGCGCCGATGGCCTGCGAGAGCTCGATGGTGGGGATGGAGAGTCCACGGTCGAGGATCAATTCCTGTGCGGTGGATACCAGTTCGCCGCGTTGGCCGTTGTCCGTGGCTGCAAGCTGGTCTGTGAGTACCTTGTCGAGCTCCGGATCTGCGCCGCGACGGTTCAGGTTGCGGCCTTCGGTGCTGAACGATGCCCGCAAGATGTCGGCGTCCGCGCGAGTGCTGTTGTAATACAGCGAATCGTAATCACCCGATACTCCCTTCTCGGTCCATTCACCGTTCGAGACCAGGTTGAGCTGCAGGTCGACGCCGACCTTCTTGAGCTGCTGCTGCACGAGCTCGAGGATGGCCTGGTTACCCGAGAACACCGGACTGAAGGTGACGCTGAAAGTGAGCTTCTGCCCGTCCTTCTCGCGGATACCGTCGCTGCCGGTCTTCCAACCAGCCGCGTCGAGGAGTTTCGCCGACTTGTCGGCGTCGTACGTCACGACACTGGATTCGTCGCTGTAGAGCGGAGTGGTGTGAGCCAGCGGGCTCGTGGCCGGGAAGAACGACGGATCCAGAACGGTGTCGACGAGTTCTTGGCGGTTGATCGCGGGAATGATGGCCTGACGAACAGCCTGATCAGCGAGAACGCCGCGACTGACGTTGGGCTGGAAGAAGAAGCTCACACCCGGGTTCGGCCTTGTGAGGATTCGTCCACCCGCGCCCTCGATTTGCGGCGCATCCTGCGGAAGCGCATCGCTGACCGCATCGAGCTGGCCGGAGGCCACGCTGCCCGCCCGCACACCGGATTCGGGAACCACCGTGAAGTCGACGCCATCGAGGTACGCCTCGCCCTGATGCGCGACCGCATCCGAGGCCCAGTTGTATCCCGCACGCTTGGCGATCTTGACGCTCTTGTCCTGCTGCCAGTCGGTGTACACGAACGGTCCGGAGGCGATCACCGCTGCACCGGGGCAGCGCTGCTCGGATGCCAGCGCGGTGGTGGAATCGGCGAGGATTCCGAGCTGTGGTGTCGAAGTTGCCTGCAGGAACTGAACATTGGGTCCGGAGAAATTGATCTTCGCCGTGTGAGCATCTACGACGTCGGTACCGGTGTACGAGGACAGGTAACTCTTCGCCAACGACGCGTTCGGTCCCAGGTTCTTGACCGAGTCGAAGGTCTTCTTCACCGAATCCGCCGTCACCGGGGTGCCGTCGCTGAAGGTGGCGTCGTCGCGAAGGACGAACGTGAAGCTAGCGGCGTCGGGGCTGATCTCCCAGCTCTTGGCGAGCCACGGGGTGATCTCTCCGGTGTCGGGATTTTGATCGGTCAGCGAATCCACCACGGTCCGAGTGACATACACGGTCTGGTTACTGCCGGCCTGGGCCGGATCGGCGCACGTCGGCGCCTGCGACAGACCGTAGCGAAGGGTTCCGCCGGACTGGGCGGGGCCTGCGTCGGCAGCACTGTCACTCCCGCTGCTGCAGCCGGCGAGGACGGTGCCGAGAACCGAGACAGCACCGATACCGGCGATTACGGTCGCGCGTTTGCGGGCACCGAATGAGGGCGAAGACACCAAGAACTCCTAAAGAGGCATGCCGAAGAGCGCACCCGTCGCCTGAGACGAGAAAGGCGATCGAGCACGAATCACTTGTGAGAGAAGAGAAAACAGACTTGTCGACGACTCGCCTGAGTGTGAATGACTGACCGAGGTCAGTTGGTACAGAAAGATCCCGCGGTGCGGCACAGGTCTACGTGACGACGCGACCAGGCGGTATCGAAACCGCCTTCGACTGCCTTCATTTCGTGTTCCTCCATCGGTCCTGGCGGTAGCACCCGCACCCGATCACTCGGGGGGTTGCTGCGACTTCAATGAGCCAGGTCTCTCGGTCGCTCTGGATGGTCGTTCGCAAGTGTACGAGGTCAAACCCGGGTGTTGTCAACCCGGTCGGTAGGAATTGCTGCTCGAGTCACATTTTCGAGCACCCGAAGCTGCTTCTCGAACGGGTGGACGCCCACTTCTTCGGGCGAGAGCGAAGCGTCGTAAAGCGGTGTGTATCCACTGGACAGATACAGCGCGACGGCCTCGGGTTGCCGAGGGCCCGTCGTGAGAAACACCCGGTTGTATCCACGAAGTTCGATCTCTCGTTCCAACTCGCGAACGACGGCCTTGCCGAGGCCGCGCTTCCGATAGTCGACCGATGTCCAGATTCTCTTCAGTTCGGCAGTGGTGGAATCGAATTGACGAAACGCACCACCGGCGATCGGCAGACCGTCGTGGGTGAGCACCAGAAGCGCACCCTGCGGGTAGGCAAATTCTTCTGCCGGATACGTCGTGAGATCCTCGAGCATCGCTTCGCGAGTCCCGCCGTAACGCGAACTGTATTCGAGTGCCAACTCCGCGATCAGTGGAGCTGCCAAGGGATCGTCCTGCGATACCGAATAGACCTCTACCGCTCCGACACCCTCGAGCTGTCGAGTTCCGAGCTCCAGTGCCACAACACTTTCCTCCATGAATCTGGTCAACGCTCCCCCAGCCTGAAAACTTCCGGAGCGAGGGTGGTTCCGTCGACGAGGTCCGCCACAAGTTCACCCAAGGCCGGACCGAACTTGAACCCGTGCCCCGAGAATCCCGCCGCCACCGTGACGGCGCCGACTCGGTCGATGACGAAGTTACTGTCCGGCGTGCTCGTGTACAGGCACGTGATCGACTCGACACGGGTGGAATCGACGCCGGGCAACCACGACTCGGCGTACTGGGCCAATCGCCGCTCTCCGTCGACGTCAGGGGTGTAGTCACGGGTCTGCGGAGTCACCACCGGCCCGGTCGCGTGTTCGCCGATCTTGATCCCGTCCTCGGAACCGAGCCCGTAGATCCCCGCGGTCTCCAATTCTGCGCCGGTGTGGTGAACGAAACTCGGCCACTCGACTCCGGGATCGAGCGGTGCGAAGTGTGCTGGTTGTTCCTGTGTCGTGCGCAGTGTCGGCAATACGATCTCGGAGCCGAGACCGCTGTCTGCGATCAGGTCCGCAGTCCACGCACCGGCCGCGATCACGACCTGACGAGCTGCGAGCGTTCCACTGTCCGTCACCACGTCCACGCCGTAGGACGCTCGCGCGAGTGCCAACACCCGAACATCGTGACGGACCTCGGCACCGGCAAACACCGCTCCCGCCTTCAGAGCGGTCACGGCGCGGTCCGCGTGCAACCGGCCTGCGTCGGGGTGATGGAGCACCGTGGTGTCGAATCGCAGCCCCGGCCAACGGGCGGACGCCTCGGCAGGAGTGAGGATCTCACCCTTGATGCCCGCCTCGCGAAGTATCTTCGCCTTGGACTGCACTGCCTGCGGCAGGCCGTGATCGACGGCACCGGTGAGTTCCAGGAACCCGATGTCCGTCGTGGTCTCCAACTCCCGCCACAGCGGCAGCGCGCCGGCCGCCAAACCTGTGTACAGGTGATTGTCGTACGCCTGCCGGTAGATACGCGAAGTACCGTGCGACGCACCGTGCTTGTGACTCGGCCCGAACTGTTCCAGCTGAACTACGCTACGTCCGCGTGCCGCGAGCCGCCATGCGGCGGAGGACCCGACGAGTCCTCCGCCGATGACGATCACATCGAGAATCTCACTCATGGACGAGAGCTCACTTGGTCTTCGGAAGGCCGGGCGGGTTGATCAGGGACGTGTCGACGGCTTCGCTGGTGATGTTCCAGCGCTCGAGGATCTGCTGGTACGTGCCGTTCTCGATCGTGTGGTTGATCGCGTCGTTGATCGCCTTGATCAGGCCGTTGTCCTTCTTCACCAGCACCGCGATCTGCCCCTGCAGGGTGTCGCCGGCCCCGGAGAACTCACCGACAACCTCGGTCTCCCCCGACTGCTTGGCGTGGAACTGCGACGACGGGTTCGGGCCGAAGTAGGCGTCGATCCGGCCGGACTGCAGCGGGAGGTAGTAGTCGGTGGTGTTCTGGTAGTAAGAGATGTCGGTAGGCGCCAGGCCGGCCGCGACGTTCTGCTCACTCCACTTGACCAGCAGCGCTTCCTGATTGGTGCCCGAGGAGACGGCGATCTTCTTGCCCGCGACGTCCTTGGGTTCCTTGATGGAGATTCCGGCACCCTTCTTGGCTTCGAAGGCGAGGGTGTCGAGACGGTAGGTCGCGAAGTCGTACTTCTCCTTACGCTCTTCTGTGACAGTCACATTGGAGAGGAAGGCGTCGGCCTCACCGGAGTCGATCCGGACGAAGTTCTGTGCCCAATCTGCTGTCTGCAGGTCGACCTTCAAGCCGAGAACGTCACCGATCAGATAGGCGAAGTCGGTCTCGGAACCGATGAGGGTGGTGTCGTCGTCGGCGTAGAAACGGAGCGGCGGAGCGGAACCGGCACTACCGGTGACGCGCAGCGTGCCACGATCGCGGATGTCCTGAGGTAGCTCGGCGGCGATTGAATCCACCTTGTCGGTGGTGATGCGGTTCTGATCGGCCGTGAGGTTGTAACCCGCAGCAGCGGTGACCTGGGCGCCGTCGGACTCGGCGTCCGCGCTGCTGCATGCAGCGCTGAGCAATCCGACGGTGGCAAGCGCCGAGATCAGAAAAGTCGCGCGACGGGATGTGGAGAACATCAATTTTTCCTTCCGGGAATGAGTCTGGGTCGCGTCAGAGGACGCGGGAGAGAAAGGCTTTGGTCCGTTCGTGGACCGGATTGTCGATCACCTGCGAAGGCGGGCCCTGTTCGACGATGACGCCGCCGTCCATGAAGACCGCAGTGTCCGCCACTTCCCGAGCAAATCCGACCTCGTGTGTGACGATCACCAAGGTGGCGCCGTCACGGGCCAGCTGAGCCAGGACTTCGAGAACCTCGCCCACCAGTTCCGGGTCGAGCGCCGACGTCGGCTCGTCGAAGAGAATGACCGCCGGCCGCAGTGCCAGCGCTCGCGCTATCGCGACGCGCTGTTGCTGGCCACCGGAGAGTTGGCGGGGATACTCGTCCGCCTTCTCCCCCACTCCCACTCGCTCGAGCAGTGCGCGGGCCTCGCGGTACACCTCGTCACGATCACGCTTCTGGGCCGAGAGCGGCGCTTCCACCACGTTTTCCAACGCGGTCAGGTGCGGAAACAGGTTGAAGTTCTGGAACACGAATCCGATGTGCGAACGCTGTTTCAGGATCTCGCGGTCACGCAGTTCGTGGAGTCGATTTCCCTTGCGCCGGTATCCGATCAGCTCTCCGTCGATCCGTACGGTTCCGCGGTCGACCTTCTCGAGGTGATTGAGGGTTCGCAGCAAGGTGGACTTACCGGAACCCGACGGACCGAGAATGACGGTCACTTCGCCCTTGCGGACCAGGAGATCAACGCCGGCAAGTACTTCCAGCGTGCCGAAGGACTTGTGAATTCCGCGCGCTTCGACGGCATACACCGTCTCTTCGGCCAGTTCTGCGGTCATCGGGTCGCACCTCTCGGAATATCGAGACGCGCATCGCGAATCTCTTCGAACTTCTTGCGCGCCTTCTGTACCGGAGTCAACGGAAGCGCACGGGCGGATCCTCGTGCATAGTGGCGCTCCACGTAGTACTGACCGATCGAGAGCAACGTCGTGAGGATGATGTACCAGATCGTGGCGACCATCAGCAGGGGCACGACTCGTCCGTTGCGGCCGAAGATGACCTGCACCTGGTAGAACAGTTCGGCGATTGCCATGGTGGAGACGATCGACGTTCCCTTGAAGAGTCCGATGACCTCGTTGGCGGCGTTGGGGAGGATCGCTCGCATTGCCTGCGGGAGAACGATCTTGAAGAACTGGCGACTGCGCGGAATACCGAGCGAGTGAGCAGCTTCGATCTGACCGTGATCCACCGAGATGATTCCGGAGCGGATGATCTCGGCCGAGTATGCAGCCTGGTGCAGCGCCAAACCGATGACTGCCGCGGTGAATCCGCCGATCACACCGCTGACCTGGAAGGTGAAGAACTCGGGCCCGAAAGGTATTCCGAGAGAAAGCGTCTGGTACAGGTATGTGATGTTGAACCAGAAGAGCAGCTGCACGATGAGTGGAATCGAGCGGAAGGCCCAGATGTAGGTCCAGGCGATCACCTGCAGGACCGGGTTTTTCGACAACCGACCGAGTGCCAGGAAAACACCGAGACCGAATCCGAGGATCGTCCCCCACAGGGTCAGTTTGATCGTCATCCACAGCGCGGCGAGCACTGATTTCGCGGTGAAGTACTGCGCGAACGTCGGCCAGTCCCAGCCGGGGTTGACGACGAGCCCGTGGATGAACTGAGCAAGCAGGACCAGCACGACCGCACTGATCACCCAGCGCAGCGGGTGCCAGGTGCGAGCGACGACAAGCTCCGAGTCGGGTAGTTGCGACTCGGACACCGACTTTTCGGGGCGGACATCGGTGGGCGCGCTCACGGCGCGCTACCTGACGGAGTGGACATCACGAATAGACCTTTCGGGGAAATGGGAACGCAGCTGTGTCCTCGAGTTGGTGTGCTCGAGTTGCGAAGACGACGAGAGTTCGGTCAGCGACAGTGACACGAAGCGGTGCGGCACAGATCGATGTGACGTCGCTTGTGCGCAGCGTGCGAAGTGGTACCCATGTGATGCCTTCCATCGGTCCTGGCGGTAGCACCCGCTCCCGATCACTCGGGGGGTTGCTGCGACGTCGACGAGCCAGGTCTCTCGGTCGCTCTGGATGGTGAGCAAAGACTAGACGCGAAATGTCGAGTCGTCAAATGTTGTATTTCCCTGCACTGCAAGGGAAATGAAGGGTCCACGATGTTGAAATCGCATTGATTCCAACGGTGTCCGAAGCCGCGTTCGGCGTGTTGAATGGAGCGTTCGAATGAAGACCGGGACCGCCGTCCGGACTGACTTTTCCTCTGCCGTACCGTCTGCGGAGTGAGTGGACTCGACGCTTTCTTCATCTTGTTGGCCGGTATCGGCGCGGGCGCGATCAACGCCGTGGTCGGCAGTGGAACGCTGATCACGTTTCCCACCCTGGTCGCCTTCGGCATGCCGCCCGTGACCGCAACCATGTCCAACGCGGTCGGGCTCGTCGCCGGCGGAGTTTCGGGTACCTGGGGCTACCGACGTGAGCTGTCCGGACAGTGGGACCGACTGAAGTGGCAGATTCCGGCGTCCCTCGCCGGAGCACTACTCGGTTCGTGGTTGCTCATGCACCTACCCGAGAAACTGTTCGAGACCATCGTTCCGGTGCTCTTGGTCCTCGCTCTCGCGCTCGTCCTCCTCCAACCACGCATCCAGGCGTGGGCCAAGAAGCGTTCCACCGAAGAAACGACGCTGTCCACCAAGAGGCTGATGCTCCTGACCGCCGGCACTTTTGCAGTCGGCATCTACGGCGGATACTTCACTGCCGCGCAGGGCATCCTTCTCATCGGTGTGATGGGTGCCATCCTCCCGGAAACCCTCCAGCGCATGAACGGCGCGAAGAACCTGCTGTCGCTGCTCGTCAACATCGTTGCAGCAGGGATGTACATCACTCTGGCATTCGATCAGATCAATTGGGCAGCAGCCGGTTTGATCGCCGTCGGCTCACTCGGTGGTGGCGTCCTCGGCGCCCGCTACGGACGGCGCCTGTCCCCCACTGCATTGCGCTACACGATTGTCGTCGTCGGCCTGATCGGCCTGTGGCGCCTTCTCGCTTGACCGCCCACATCGGGCGCCACCCGCACATACTGGAGTAATGACCAGTACAGAAGATCAGACCGGTTGGACCTACCTCATGGACATGGACGGGGTTCTCGTCCACGAGGAGCACTTGATACCTGGAGCGGACACGTTCCTGGCAGAGCTGGCGTCGAACGACATCCCGTACATGGTGCTCACCAACAACTCCATCCGCACCCCGCGTGACCTGCGAGCACGCCTGCTCAATTCGGGACTCGACATCCCGGAGAAGTCGATCTGGACGTCAGCGCTCGCAACCGCGACGTTCCTGGCCAACCAGCGGCCAGGCGGCAGCGCCTACGTGGTCGGCGAATCGGGCCTGACCACTGCCCTGCACGACATCGGTTACGTCCTGACGGACAGCGACCCCGACTACGTCGTCCTCGGCGAGACGCGAACGTACTCCTTCGAGGCAATCACCACCGCCATTCGCCTGGTCGAGCGTGGATCGCGGTTCATCGCCACCAACCCGGACGCCACCGGGCCGTCGCGTGACGGCTCGCTGCCGGCCACCGGCTCGGTCGCGGCACTCATCACCAAGGCAACCGGACGCGATCCCTACTACGTCGGCAAGCCCAACGCCTTGATGATGCGCTCAGCCCTGCGGTCCATCGGCGCTCATTCCGCCAATACGTTGATGATCGGCGACCGCATGGACACCGACATCGTCTGTGGCCTCGAAGCCGGACTGCAGACGATTCTGGTGATGACCGGGATCTCGACCCGCGCGTCGGTAGAGCTCTATCCCTACCGCCCGACCATCGTCCTCGAGTCGGTCGCCGATCTTGTGGGAACAACAACCGATCCATTCCGTAGCAACACAAACAATTGATTCAAATTGCAAAACAAAACCGAAACTCGGTAATTAACTGGTAAAAAACAGCAGATTTGCCAAGTTCCGACTCGTCCGCTTTGTCCAACTGAACAAACCAACGGTTTTATTCGCACCAAACTTACAAACGAGTAGTTAGACGCAGGTCAAAGAT
Organism: Rhodococcus sp. IEGM 1302; assembly: GCF_030056935.1. NCBI lineage: Bacteria > Bacillati > Actinomycetota > Actinomycetes > Mycobacteriales > Nocardiaceae > Rhodococcus > Rhodococcus sp. IEGM 1302. Next base: position 23,490 of record NZ_JASHKY010000006.1, read on the forward strand.
CATTTCGACACCGAGTGACAGTTGGACTCCAGTCGTAAAATTGATTTTTCGAAAAGTGGTAACGAATCGTTTGCCGTGTCTGATACTCATGTCTGAATGGCCCCATTTCGGGTCCCAGACATGAAATGAGATTTTCATGAAGAAGCAGACCAAGGGTGCGATCGCTGCTGCGGCGGCCGGTGCCCTCCTCCTCGGCGGTGCCGGCTCGCTCGCAGTCTGGAGCGATTCGGCCGACGTCAGTGGCGGCGGGCCCGTCACGTCCGGCGCCCTCGACCTGAGCTCTTGCGCACCGGTCGGTGGCGGTGGAACTCCCTCAACCCGACGAAGACCGCGATCACCAACATCTCGGCTTACCGAATAGTCACCACCGAGAGCATCGAATACACCTGCGACGTCACTGTGACCGCAGTGGGCGATCGTCTCGCGGCTGTTCTGACCGCTGATACGGCCGGAATCGTTCCGGGTGCGAACAGCGCCGAGCTTGCCGCTGCTGTCGTGCCCGTGACGACAATCAAGGACACTGGCGGCAACCCGATTTCGCAGATCACCAAAGCCCAGAACGGAACGATCGTCCACGTCGGAGTCCGGCTGAACTTCAACGAGGTGGCCAATCAGGTCGCGCAGAACCAGTCGCTGAACTTGTCGGCGATGAAGTTGGTCGTCACTCAGACAGCACTGACACCGGCCCCGTAATTTCATGAGGAAAAAGGTCTGGGGAGCGATCGCAGTCGCGGTGGCTGCTGTAGCGGTGTTTGCATCGTCACAGCAGTCGCTCGCGCTGTGGTCCGATTCGGCGAGCGCGAATGGCGGTACGGCGACAGCCGCCAGCGTCAACCTCACGGTTGGTACATCTGCCGGAACCAGTGCGGCGTACACCCTGGCGAACTTGACGACGGCCGCGACGCCCGTTGTCCCGGGAAACACGGTGCAAGCACCGCTCACCGTCAAGAATTCGGGGGCTGATCCTCTGCAATGGCGAATGCAGTCGACGACCGCATTTACGGGATTCACGTTGACCACGTACGGAGTCGCCAACGAAGGCGCCTGCCCTGCCGGCGTCAACACCGCGGCTCCGGCAGTGACCCCACTGACGTCCGGATCGATGAATGCATCGCTGCAGTACCCGGTTTCACCGGCGTACATGCCGAGTCCGCTGGTCTCAGGCGGTACGTACATTCTGTGCTTGCGACTCACGGTAGGCGTCGGGGCGGTCTCAGGTGCAACAAGCACCACGACCTTGACCTTCCAGGCAGGTCCGGTATGACAAAACACTCCACGAAGCGCACCGATCGCACCGATCGCACCGGCCCACTCTGGTGGATCACCTCTATCGTCAGTTGGACACTGCTGCTGGCAATTTCGGCAGTCATCGTCGCAACCATTGTCGTTCCCTTCTTTGCCGGAGCACAGCGCTTCACGATTCTGACCGGTTCGATGCGCCCGACGTACAACCCTGGATCACTGGTAGTCGTCAAACCTGTCGATCCGTCCGAACTGGGGATCGGTACACCTATTACGTACCAGCTGGAATCGGGTCAGCCGACCGTCGTCACGCACCGGATCATCGCCACAAGTGAAAACCAGAAGGGTGAAAGAACTTTCATCACCCAGGGCGATGCGAACGGTGAGCCTGACGAGAAGGAAGTACGGCCGGTGCAGATCCGGGGAAAGGTCTGGTACAGCCTGCCTTATCTCGGTTACGTGAACACCTGGCTGACGGGAGAGCAGCGCACCGTGATCGTGGTGATCGTAGTGACCGCTCTACTGCTGTACGCGTCGTACATGATGATCAGCGGCATCCGTGACGGCCGGAAGGAGCGAGCTCGAGCCCGATTCGCTCCTGACCCTGCAACTTTCGCGCCCGCAGACTCCGCCCAGATCGAGAAAGGCCAGCACGATGCCCTCGCGCCCTGACCGTCCGGCCCACCGGATTCGTCACCTGTTGACCAGCACGCGTTTTCGCGCGCTGCTCGCACTGGGGATGGTGCTTGGCGTCGGCGGTGTGACCACGCTCGCGGCCTGGACGTCTTCCGCCACGGCAACCTCGGGCAACATCACGACGGGTTCCATCAATCTGCAGTTGAACAGCATTGCCCAGCCCATTCTGACCAGGTCTCTGAATTTCAGTGAGCTTGGCAAGTCCGGAATGATTCCCGGCGATTCGAATACCGCTCTGATCAAGGTCAACAACCTGGGCACAGGGACAACTGTCCCGCTGAAGTACACGATCACGTCTACGAGTAGTGGTGCGTTGACGACCTCTCTACGAATGACGGTTTCCTCCAACGGAACTGTTGCCAACAAGTGCACTGACGGCGCCAACGTGGTGTCCTCGCTCGCGCTGACACTCACCGCGAATCAAGCCATCGGTAGCCCCGACCGCCCACTGGTGGTCGGGGCTACCGAGAATTTATGTGTCTCGGTGCAGCTTCCGACAACACCGACACCGCCGACGAACAGCACGTCGAACATCGTCCTGACCTTCGCGGCAAAGGTGTGATGGCAATGGCCCGACACACGAAAAAACATGCAAAGGCCTCGATGCCGAACCGGGTACGGGAAGTCCTACTCAGTCTGGGAGCCCTCGCAGGCTTGGTATCCATCATCATTTTCATCGCCGGTCTGGCTTTCGGTATCACCCCGCTGATCTTTCGGAGTGGATCGATGTCACCCACGATCGATACCGGTGCTCTCGCATTCGCGCGCACCGTGCCTGCTTCGGAAGTGCTGGTCGGTGACATCGTCAGCGTCTCCGACAGCCAAGGCACGCGCACCACCCATCGTGTGGAATCAATAGATCAGCAGGGCAACAACCTTGCCGTCGCACAACTGCGTGGTGATGCAAATCCGATCGCCGATCCCGATCCCTACGTCATCACCGAAGCCGATCGCGTCTTCTTCAGCATCAACCGCCTCGGCTACGTGGCAGTCTGGCTGTCCGGACCGAGTGGGCTTGTGCTTGGTGCGATTGCCGTCGGCGGGCTCCTGTACATCGCGTTCCGTCGACGTGAGGCTTCCGACGCGGAGGAACCTCAGCGGGATCGTCAGGACATACGCGGCGACTCCCATGCCCTCAAGGCCATCGTCGCCTTGGCTACGGTCGGTCTCACGGTGGTCGGTGTGTCCCAGATCGGTGGTACCAAGGCGGGGTACACCGACACAGCCACGGCAACAAGCATTCAGTTCGGCACTGCTGCAACCTTTCCCACGTCGCCAAGCACAGCCAGTTGCGCGGTGAATTTTGCGCTCGTTGTTCCGGTCGCGGTGACAATCACCTGGCCCGCGACTGTCGGAAGCTCATACCGTCTAATTGCCCGCGATAGCAACGGATCCTTGTTGGGATCGAATGACTACACCGCAACGTCTACTACAGGCTCCATGAGATACGGCTCGGGCGGTACAACAGTCGCGTTCCCGCTCATAGTCGGCACCTACAACATCGAAATCCATGGACTGAGCGGCACGTCGGTCACGCCGTCGTACTCCGGCTACCAATTCAGCATTCTCGTCGGCCTGCTCTACTCGTGTGGCGGTCCGATCAGCGGGACATCTGCTCTCAGTCGATCGGCAGCGCCGGCACTGGCGGCAGACGCTCCGAGCACTCCTACTACGGCCGTCACTTCCACGACCGCCTCATCCACCACGCCCACCACGACATTGGCGCCGGCTGTGACAACCACCAGCACAACTGCACCGTCGACAACCACCAGCACAACTGCACCGTCGACAACCACCTCGTCACCGGCTACAACTACGGCGCCCCAGACGACGACCGCTACAACGACAACGACAACGACAACGGTGCCACCAACTACGACCACCCCGAGCGAGGTTCCCGTCGACGCCCCGGCGACCACGACCGGTCTCAGCGCCCAGAAGCTCTCGACTTCCACTGGAACCGTTGTGTCCGTGTCGAATTCATCAGGTACTGAAGTCTATCGAGGTACCGTCGACAGCGACGCTGTCCTGCATTGGCTCACCGGTACCGATCAGCTATACGTAATCACCCCTTCCGGAGTCGCCGTCATCGACACGTCAACGGGAGTCTGGGCCGAATCTCCTACCCCGAGCGAACTGCCGGACGAGATCAAGGCGCTGGTGCCGTGATGAGAAAGACAACGAAAGCTGCCATGGCAGTTGCCGCGGCCGGAGCCGTATTGCTCGGCGGTTCGGGCACATTGGCGAAGTGGACCGACAGTGCGACCCTGACAAGCGCCGCTGTCCAGTCCGGGACCCTGGATCTGGGAGCGTGCGTGACCACGAGCGGCGGGGGCTGGTATTCGCAGGTCTACGTCAACGCGCCCACCAATCCGAATCCACTCGTATATATCCCGGACATCACTACCTACCGGCTCAAGCCCGGATTCAACTACACGTATTTCTGCGATTCGAAGGTGATGGCCACCGGCCCACGTCTGAAAGCGAACGTGACAGTCGACAAGACCAAGTTGAGCGGCGGGCTCGCAGCCGCCAACATCGACCTTCGCACGTACGTCACGGATCAGAGCAACAATCTGCTGTACGACAGCACAGCACCGACGCCGAACCTCATCGCGGTCACGTCGGCGCTGAACAACACCAATCTGACGGCGCAGGTGTTGTTCACGATCTACCCCACCGACACGACAAGCTCAGGTCTCACACTGAATACGACGGCGTTGACGATCGACGTCAAACAACTGGGTCTCACGCCCGCACCGTAGAACGCCTTGCCGTCGGAAGTTCGAGGCAAGGCGCTCCAGCGATTCAGCCGAGTGCTCGCTTCAGATCAGCCAACAGATCAGCCGTGTCTTCGAGCCCGACGGACAGACGGACAACGCCGTCTGTAAGACCCACTGCTGCACGGCCTTCCGGACCCATGGCCCGGTGCGTTGTCGTGGCGGGGTGAGTGATCAACGACTTGGAATCTCCCAAGTTGTTGGAGATGTCGATGACGCGCAGACCGTTGAGAACCTCGAACGCCCGCTTCTTGCCCTCTCCGTCAGGCGCATCGAGCTCGAACGTGACAACCGTTCCGCCACCGCTCATCTGAGACTTCGCGAGCTCGTGCTGCGGATGCGACGTCAGGTACGGATACTTGACCCACTTGACGCCGGAGTGTCCTTCGAGGAATTCGGCGATCTCGAGTGCCGAAGCCACGGAGTGCCGAATACGGACCGGCATCGTCTCCAGGCCCTTGAGCAGAGTCCACGCATTGAATGGACTGAGCGCAGGACCGGTGTGCCGCATCAGTTCTCGAACGGGACCGCTGATGTATTCTTCGGTACCGAGGATCGCGCCACCAAGCACGCGGCCCTGACCGTCGATGTGCTTGGTGCCGGAGTACACCACGACGTCGGCGCCCAGATCGAGGCTGCGCTGCAGAAGCGGCGTCGCGAAGACGTTGTCCAGCACTACCTTTGCACCGGCTGCATGAGCAAGCTCCGACACCCGTCGAACGTCGACGAGAGATTGCATCGGGTTGGACGGAGTCTCGAAGAACACTGCCGTGGTAGGCACGGACAGCGCCTCTTCCCACTGCGCGTTGTCCTCACCGTCGACGAAAACAACCTCGACCCCCCAGCGCGGAAGGATCTCGTTGCACACCACGAAGCAGGATCCGAAGAGGCTGCGCGCGGCAACCAATCGGTCGCCGTTCGCCAACAGTGCGCCCAACGCCGTGAAGACTGCCGACATTCCGCTGGCCGTCGCAAAGCACGCTTCTGCACCTTCGATGAGACGCAGACGCTCTTCGAACATCTTGACGGTCGGGTTGCCGTAGCGGGAGTAGACAAAATGATCCACCTCGCCGGTGAAGGCTTGTTCGGCGGCTTCTGCACTCTCGTAGACGAATCCGGAGTTGAGGAACAGCGCTTCGGAAGTCTCCTCGAACCCGGTACGCATCAGTCCGCCGCGAACACCGAGAGTGCCGAGACCGACGTCGTCCGGCAGCGCCCGTTGAAATGCGCCACCCTGGGGAATTCCGCTCACTGCTGCCTCCACGGCAAGCCGATGGCCCGCCAACCTACAAGTCCGCGATGTCCGTCGGCACCCAATGCGCCTTCGAACCCGTCGAGCACGTTGTACGACGGGCCGATGCCCGCCGCAGTCGCAGCTTCCGCCGCACCGATGGAACGCTGTCCGGATCGACACAGGAAAATCACCGGACGCTCCGACCCGGAGGAATCAGCAGTGATGCCGGCTTCCTTCAACTGGTCGACGAAGTTGTCATTGCGCGCGCCGGTCGGGTGGCTCACCCATTCGATCAGTGCGGCCTGCTTGCCGAGGGAGGACACATCGGGGACACCGACGTACTTCCACTCCGCATCGGTCCGCACGTCGACCAGCACGGCGTCGGGGTTTTCGCGGAGCAGCTCCCAGGCTTGCTCCGGCGTCAGATCGCCTGCGTAACTCACGTAGTCCATGTTTTCACAAGACTGCCGTGAGCGCCTGAGCGGGCCGTCAGTTGCAGACGACCCAACGGTTGCCGTCACGGGTCAGGGCCCAGGTCGAGACTCGCTCGCCCGCTCCGCCACCGGTGATCGTCACGTCGGCCCGGGCGCGATCGCCGTTGACCGCGACCCCGTCCACACCCTTCAGCTCGACCGTCCCGTCGACGCCGGCCATAGGACCGTTGCTCGAATTGAAGCTCGCGCAGGTCAGGGTCTTGATCGTCTCCGCGTCATTCCGATTCTCGGCATCGACGTAGTCGGTGACGGAGCGGCTCACGCGGTCCGACTCGGTGACGTTCTCCTCGGCCGGCGAGATCCACGATGCGACGAAGATTCCACCCAGGATCAAGGCGACGATGGCGACAGCCAAGAGGAACGGCCCCGCAGACGCCTTCTTGCCATCGATGTTGTCGGATTCGCGCAGCTCGTCACTCATAACGCCAATAGTCCCCCACAACTTGAAATTGTGGCCCGTCAAGGATCAGGCCCCTACCCCGGATACCCGAGACAACAGGAGAATGGGAGGAAAGAATAGGTTTACCCACAACCGATCGAGTGAGAGTGTGGATCCGTTCGGCCGCAACCGAGGCACTGTGCTTAGGTTCGGCTAAATTGGATACTTGTCGATATGTTGTCCGAACTTCGAAGAAGGTAGCTGTCCTCACGATGACTGACTCCAACCGCCCACTCCGGGTCGCGATCGTCGGCGCCGGCCCCGCCGGCATCTACGCCGCCGACGCCCTCATGAAATCCGACACCGCAGTTTCCGGCCGCGGCGTCAGCATCGACCTCTTCGAGCGCATGCCCGCGCCCTTCGGCCTGATTCGTTACGGCGTCGCGCCTGATCATCCGCGCATCAAGGGCATCATCACCGCCCTGCACAAGGTGCTCGACAAGCCTCAGGTACGCCTGCTCGGCAACATCGACTACGGCACCGACATCACCCTCGACGACCTGCAGTCGTTCTACGACGCGGTCATCTTCTCCACCGGCGCCAACGCCGACCGTGCGCTCGGCATCCCGGGCATCGAACTCGACGGCAGCTACGGCGCGGCCGACTTCGTCTCCTGGTACGACGGCCACCCCGACGTACCGCGTACGTGGCCGCTCGAAGCCGAGAAGGTCGCCGTCCTCGGCGTCGGCAACGTTGCCCTCGACATCGCCCGCGTTCTCGCCAAGACCGGCGACGAACTGCTGCCGACCGAGATCCCCGCCAACGTCTACGAGGGCCTCAAGAACAACAAGGCCGTCGAGGTTCACGTCTTCGGACGCCGCGGCCCGGCCCAGGCCAAGTTCACCCCTCTCGAACTGCGCGAACTCGACCACTCGCCGACCATCGAGGTCATCGTCGACCCCGAGGACATCGACTACGACGAGGGTTCCGAGCAGGCTCGCCGCAACTCCAAGCAGGTCGACATGGTTGCGAATACGCTGCAGGACTGGGCAATTCGCGACGTCGGAGCCCGTCCTCACAAGCTGTTCCTGCACTTCTTCGAATCTCCCACGGAGATCCTCGGTGAAGACGGTAAAGTCGTCGGCCTGCGCACCGAGCGCACTCAGCTCGACGGCACCGGCAACGTCAAGGGCACCGGCACGTACAAGGACTGGGATGTCCAGGCCGTGTACCGCGCCGTCGGTTACCTCTCGCAGAACATCACGCAGTTGCCGTTCGACGACCAGGCCGGCACCGTCCCCAACGACGCCGGACGCGTCGTCGCCGACGACAACGCCGAGGGCGCAGCCCGGTTCATGCCGGCCACCTACGTCACCGGCTGGATCAAGCGCGGCCCCGTCGGCCTCATCGGCCACACCAAGGGTGACGCCAACGAAACCGTCGCGAATCTTCTCGAGGATTCCGTCGACTTCGCGGGCGCCGCGAACCCCGACGAGAACGCAGTCATCGAGTTCCTCGAAGGCAAGCAGGTTCCGTACACGACCTGGCAGGGCTGGTACCGCCTCGACGCGCACGAGCGCAGCCTGGGCGAGCCCGAGGGCCGTGAGCGCATCAAGGTCGTCGAGCGTCACGACATGCTGAAGGCATCCGAGCCCGACCGCGCGAACTGAGTGCGCGGAAGTAACTGAACAGAAGCCCTCCACCGGCCCGACGCGACCCAGGTCACATCGGGCCGGTGGTGTGTGCAGGGACCCAGGGCAACAGGGCAAAATAGACCCCGTGTTTGACGCCCATGTGCATATCATCGACCCGCGCTTCCCGCTGGTCGAGAATCACGGGTACCTGCCTGAGCCCTTCACCGTGGCCGATTACCGGGCCCGGATTGCCTCGCTGAAGGGCCTCAGCGTTGACGGCGGCGCGGTGGTGACCGCGTCGTACCAGGGCAATGACCAGGAATACCTGAAAGCTGCCTTGTCCGAACTCGGTGAAGGCTGGGTGGGCGTCACTGCTTTGCCGCTCGATGCGACGGATGAAGACATCGTTGCTCTGGACGCACTGGGAGTACGTGCCGTCCGGTTCAACCTGCGCCGCGGCGCCACCGACCTGCGTCTGCTCGCCGATCTCGCCAACCGCGCTTTCGATCTGGTCGGCTGGCACGCCGAGTTCTACGTCGATGCCACGCTGTTGCTGTCGTTGGAACCGGTCTTCGCCAAATTGCCCGCGGTGAGCATCGACCATTTGGGAATGTCCACCCGCGGACTGCCGTATCTCCTCAACCTCGTCGACCGCGGAGTGCGCGTCAAAGCCACCGGGTTCGGCCGCACCACCATCTCCGACGTCAGCGATGTGCTGCGCCAGATCCACGCGGTCAATCCCGCTGCGCTGATGTTCGGCACCGATCTACCCGGCACACGGGCACGTCGAGCGTTCGAGGTCCACGACCTGGACGTGATCGCCGACGCTGTCGGCGACGACCTGCCCGCGGTCATGTGCGACAACGCCCGCTCCTGGTACCGCTGCGCTCAGGTGAACGCAACGGCTCCCAGCCACAGCCCCGCCGCGATCAGCGCTCCGAACAGTTCCACCAGCATGGACAATCCGACTGCCTTCACCGCGTGAAGCGTCGACGACCAAGCGATGTCGTAACGGCGCAGCCGCGCTAGTTCCGCGAAATACGTTCCGACGATGAATCCGAGGAACAACCCCACGACCGGAATCACGAAGAACCCGATGATGCCGACGACGCCGCCGACCACCACCGACAGGTTGGGCACTCCCCCGGACTTCATCCGCTTGCCCGGCCACGTGTACTTCACGATCCCGGTGACCACCAGTGCCAGCGTGGACAGCGCGAACACCGTCCACGCCGTGGCACCACCGGTCATGATCGCCCACACCAGAATTGCACCGAAAACGAGAAGCGTCCCCGGGAGAATCGGAACGACGACACCGATCAGACCGACCAGGATGACCAGCCCGACGAGGACCTCGGCCGCTGGACTCATCCGACGGGACGCACCTTCGACGCAGCCTCGCGAGCACGGTCGCGTGCAGTAGGCACATCGGCGGCCGTCGACACTGCAACACCCATGCGACGACGCGTGAAGCTCTCCGGCTTGCCGAAGAGCCGCAGGTCCGTCTCGGGAACCGCGAGCGCCTCGGCGACGCCGTCGAATCCGATCCCCTTTGCCTCCACTCCGCCGTAGATCACTGCCGATGCTCCCGGAGACGTGAGCGTCGTGTCGACCGGCAAGCCCAGGATCGCGCGGGCATGCAGTTCGAACTCCGAAAGTCGCTGCGTCCGCAGAGTCACCAATCCGGTGTCGTGCGGCCGTGGGCTCACTTCGGAGAAGAAGACGTCGTCGCCCTTCACGAATAGCTCGACGCCGAAGATGCCTCGCCCGCCCAGAGCCGTGGTCACCTTCTCGGCGACGTCTCGGGCCGAGGCGAGGGCAACCGCGGACATCTGCTGCGGCTGCCACGATTCGATGTAGTCTCCGGCCTCCTGCAGGTGCCCGATCGGTTCGCAGAACGACGTCTCGACCTGACCGCTCTCACCGACGGCTCGAACTGTCAATTGCGTTATCTCGTAATCGAAATCGACAAAGCCTTCGACGATCACCCGGCCGTGATTCACACGACCTCCGGCCATCGCGTAATCCCATGCGGCGTCGAGATCTTCGGCGGATCGAACCGTCGACTGTCCCTTCCCCGACGAGGACATGACTGGCTTGATGACGCACGGGAAACCGATTCGGTCTGTCGCTGCCTGCACTTCGGCAAGCGAGTCCGCGAAAGCGTACGGCGAAGTGGGCAGGCCCAACTCCTCGGCCGCGAGCCGACGGATTCCCTCACGGTTCATCGTGAGCTGGGTGGCTCGGGCGGTCGGAATGACCACCGCACCCCCGCGTTCTTCGACGAGTGCAAGCGCATCCGTCGCGATGGCCTCGATCTCGGGAACCACGAAGTGAGGCTTTTCCAACTCGATGACGGCAAGCAGTGCTTCCGGATCGGTCATGTCGACAGTATGAGCACGATGAGCCACCTGGTGCCCAGGGGCATCGGGATACCGATCCACCGCAATCACTTCGACGCCCAGACGCTGCAGCGCGATGACAACTTCCTTACCCAACTCGCCTGATCCCAACATCATCACGCGGATGGAGTTCTCGGTCAGTGGGGTTCCGAATCGGAGCGGAAGCGTCGGCAAGGGCGAAGGCGTCGAATCAAGCTGCATGGGTGCGACTATATGCCAATCCCGATGCAGGTCAGCGCGGTTATCGGCCGTCCACCACACCTTCGTGGCCAAATCCTCGCCGGATCGTTCGGGGTACCGCAGGTTTGCGATAGGTGCGGGTGGCAGTATCCGGCTCGGAATTCCGTTGCGGCACGGTGTCGTTGCCGACGCGGTGCACTTTCACGAGGTTGCGCCCAGCACGCTTGGCGTCGTACAGAGCCTCGTCTGCGACGCTCATGAGGGTCGACAGCGCCGGCGTCGCATGATCGACCCACGCGACGCCGACGCTGACGGTGCTCGTCACATCTGATTCGGCCGAGTACTCGACTTGCGCGCCGCGGACCGCCTCGGCGACATCGATTGCTCGCGCGTAGCTGCAGTCCGGAAGCAGAACGGCGAACTCCTCGCCGCCGAGCCTTCCGATCAGATCGCCGTCCGACAATCGGTCAGCGGCCCGCTCGGCGAAGTTCGCGAGAACGCTGTCACCGGTCATATGTCCATGCGTGTCGTTGATGCTCTTGAAGTGGTCCAGGTCGAGCATCAGCAGGCCGACCGGAGATTGTGTGCGAGTCGCGTCGGCAAGTTCCGCTTCCGCGTGGCCGAGGAACGCACCACGCGAGAGGACCCCGGTCAGATGGTCGAATTCGACGGCAAGGAAGAGCTCACGCTCGGCAGCACGGCGTTCCTCGGTCGCACAGGCAACCGCTATCGGCCCCAACGCGATCAGTGTGACCGCTATGGATGTGATGACGTCCTCGTTCCACGTCGAGGCGGCTTGATCTCCGATGTCGAGTCGACCGCTACCCGCCATCATGAGTGACCACACCGACCAGACCACTGAAACGAAGGCAGTGCTCGGAACCGAGATGCGAGTGGCACACCAGAGGAGAGCTGGAATCGGCAAGACCAGCGCAATCGGCCCTTCGATACTGAGGGCGATCGGCACGCAGGCTGCAGTGGCGAGTAGCGGAACGCTCAGAGCGGCGACAGTTCTGGCGGTCAGTTTCCTGCGGAACTCGGCAAGGCTCGACGGGATGGTGAGAGTGAGAATGAGAGGAAGGATCAGCAGGTACGCCATGACCTCGGTGGCACCCCAGTGGAAAAACGTGTCGGCAAAGGACTGACCGCGTAAGAGCCGGTCCAAGGCGCCGGCCGTGGCCGCGGTACCAGTCGCCGCGACGAACGAAACGAAGACCATCCATACCAGCGACTGCGAATCGACCAATCGGAACGGTGTGCGCTTCAAGTAGTACAGAACGAGAACACCGAGCGTCACTCCGGCGAGGTTGGCCCCGTTCAGCTGCAGGGCAAGCGACAGCGAGTTGCCCGTAATCAGGTCAGCGCAGACGTATCCGACGGCCGCGGCGATCCACGTCCGCCATTCGATCAGGACCGGCCATCTGACCATCATTCCCAGCAGAATGGCGTTGGCGCACCAGAAAGTCGCGAGCAAACCTGGTGGGCGCGTGAGGATGCCGATCAACGATGCCGCAAGTACGACGGCCAGCACTAGGAGAAGGCGCAGAAAGCGACTCGTCCCTACCATGCGTCACCTCGCGGTCGGCTACCTCTGAATTCGGGAGCACCGGACGTCGCGGTGACCGTATGCCGATGTCGTCGAACCATCGTACGCAGGTGCTGCCACTCGCAGTTCTGTGTTCACATGCCAAAACGGCAGCTGCGACCATCTCCGCAAACGCGAGTGCCCTCCGGCCACGACAGTGGACAGAGGGCACCTGCATGCAATCCGATCGGCAGAGCCGAATGGACCTGCCGGAAGGGATGACTACTCGGCGGATCCGCTGGACAGACCCGAGAGTGAACCGGTGGACGAGCCCTCGCCCTTGCCGGACAGCGATTCGGTGGGAACGGACTTGAGGAAAGCTCCGAGCGCGGTGAGCAGGGGTCCGAGGGTGCTGAGTGATCCGAACATAGGAGGTTCTCCTGTATGTGAGGTGGTGTGATGTTCCAGCGCCATTCCGGCCGCAGGCGGTGGCCGAGATGGTTCGGGAACTTCTGCCGCACGGATGGCTGAACCGCCCCCCGAACAACATCCCGAGCTGTGATGTAGTGCACTTACTTGGCGCTGCCTGCATTTATAGACCGGCTTTCCACACTTGTCTAGCTACCTAATAGCTATCAATGCAGACTTTCAGGCACACCTTTACGGATAATTGCAGTTCAAAGCGCAAATCCACCCTCTAGAATGTCCCATAATGTGATTTAGCTCACAGTGAAAAGCCGAAAAGTGTGACCCGCAGACAACTGCGAGCCACACTTTCGGACAAACTGGACTTACTTATCGGCCGCCGATCCCGTCCCAGGGGTGAGAGAGCCACCACCGAGTGCCGTGAACAGGTCCTTGAGCACCGGAATGAACGTCTTGACGACGCCGCTGAAGTCTTCGAATGAACCCATGTCGGGCCTCCTTTTGTCGGAATGCAGTTGAGATGAAGTGAGGACCGAGAACTACTCGGCGGCCGAACCGGCCGAACCCGAGCCGTCTGCCGATCCCGCGTTCAACTTGGTCACGAATGCAAGAACGCTCTTGAGGAAGGCGTCGAGATTCTGAATCGAGGTCATGCGACTACTCCTGTGTTGTTTCGGAAGATTTCTCGAGGTCGAACGTCAGGAGTTCGAGCTCGCGGTGTCCAGCCCCTGAAGGGTTTTGAGCATGTTGACCAGGGGCAGAAGCTGGAGAATGCCCCAGCCCATACCGTTGGCCTTGAGGAGGTTTCCGAGGGATCCCATATGTGACTCCTTGCATGAATATCTATGACGCGGCGCACGTTTTGTTCGCTGCACGTCTTTGTAGCCAAGCTAAATACGTACGTCCAGTTTGTTTCTGTTCAATCGAAAACGTGACACATTGGATGAATATGTAAACCTGCAGTTCAGGTGCTGTGACCTGAATCCAATCTCGAATTCGAGTGTGTTCGAGATCACAGTCAATTAGGACAAAAGGATGCAATCGTCAGAGTCGGTGCCAACCTCGACCGCGATCTGTCATACCGTGTGCGTGTGATCAATCGCGAACGAGCGGCAACCGAGGCAACTCACCGGGAACCGTCGTGCTAGCAAAACTCCTCAAGACGTACCTGCCGCCGTACCGCTGGTTGCTTGCCGGGGTCCTCGCACTGCAACTCTTCGGGGCCATCGCGTCGTTGGTCCTCCCCACACTCAACGCGCGGATCATCGACGACGGCGTCGCCCGAGGCGACACCGGATTCATCATGTCCACCGGCGGGATCATGCTCCTGGTCTCGCTTGCGTCGATCATCGCGTCGGTCGCATCGACCTATCTGGCTGCAAAATCGTCGATGGGCTTCGGCCACGACGTTCGAGGCGCCTTTTACAAGGCAGTCGGCAGTTTCTCGGATCGCGAATTCAACAGTTTCGGTGCGCCGACGCTGATCACACGCAACACCAACGACGTCCTGCAGATCCAGGCCCTGGTCATGCTGACGTCCTCGATGCTCGTCAGCGCCCCACTTATGTGCATCGGCGGCATCATCATGGCTCTGCGCGAGAACCTGCAGATGTCCTGGCTCCTGACGATTTCGGTACCACTGCTCGGCATCACCGTCTCGGTCGTGGTGGCCAAGCTGATCCCGCATTTCCGGACGATGCAGACGCGGATCGACAACATCAATCGATCACTGCGCGAACAGCTCACCGGTATGCGTGTCATTCGCGCCTTCGTTCGCGAACCCGACGAAACGATCCGCTTCGACAAGGCCAACAAGGAACTGACCGACACTTCGCTCCTCATCGGCCGGTACCAGGCGGTTCTGCTGCCCACCGTCATGTTGATCGCCAACCTGTCGAGCGTCGCGGTGCTGTGGTTCGGCGCGCATCTGGTCGATACCGGAGACATGCAGATCGGCCAGATCAGCGCCTTCCTCGCCTACGTCATGCAGATCCTGATGTCCGTGGTCATGGCGACCATGTTGGCCGTCGTGATCCCCCGCGCGGCCGTGTGTGCCGACCGCATCACCGAAGTACTCGACACCGAGCCGACCGTGCCCGCGCCGGCCCAGCCCCTTCGCCCGACCAGCCCCTACGGCGTTGTCGAGTTCGGTGGAGCCGGATTCACGTATCCGGGAGCTGAAACGCCGGTCCTGTCGAATGTCTCGATGCGATGCATGCCAGGAACGGTCACCGCGATCGTCGGCAGTACCGGTAGTGGCAAATCGACCCTCGTCTCACTCATCCCCCGACTGTTCGACGTCACGGCCGGCGCCGTCTTGGTCGACGGCTTGGACGTCCGTGGCTGGGATCAGGACGAACTCTTCGCCAACTTCGGATACGTGCCCCAGAAGGCCTATCTGTTCGCCGGCACGATCGCGAGCAATATCCGCTACGGAAACCCGACCGCCACCGACGACGACATCTGGGCAGCCCTCACCATCGCCCAGGCAGACGACTTCGTCCGGGAGCTGTCCGACGGTCTCGAGTCACCGATCGCCCAGGGCGGCGGCAATCTCTCGGGCGGACAAAAACAACGTCTCGCCATCGCCAGAGCGGTGGTCCGCAGACCCCGGATCTTCGTCTTCGACGATTCGTTCTCCGCTCTCGACATGCATACGGACGCCGCGGTCCGACGCGAACTCCGGACGGTTTCGACTCATTCGACGGTCATCATCGTGGCTCAGCGCGTCGCATCCATCATCGATGCCGACCAGATCATGGTCCTCGAAGACGGTGCGCCGGTCGGCCTCGGCGACCATCAGTTCCTTCTGGCCAACTGTCCGACGTACCAAGAGATCGTGGCTTCCCAGATTCCCGCGGAGATGAGCGCATGACCAGCCCGCAGGACCCGACATGGGGCGGCCCCAACAGCCAGTACTTCGACGATGCCCCGACGGTGGTGTTCGCCAAGATCCCGAGCGAACCTGAATCCGCGGACGGGGATGCGAAGTCGAGTAACCCCGAGACCCCCGACAAAGAGCCGAAGCCCGCGCTGACCGCGACGGACACCAAACCTCGCCACTTCAAGGCGACGATGAAGCGGCTTCTCTCGCTTCTGCAGCCGCACAAGTTTGCGGTCTTCTGTGTCGTCGTTGCGACGATCGCCAGCATCGCACTCTCCGTCGCAGTGCCGAAGATCCTCGGTCACGCGACAGACCTCATCTTCGCCGGGTTCATCGGCAAGAGCCTGCCCGCCGGACTCACCCGCGAGCAGGCCGCAGACGCCATCCGGGCATCAGGGAATTCGACGTTCGCCGATCTTGTCGCCAACTCGACCGACGTCGTTCCCGGTGTGGGTCTGAACTTCGACGCCATCGGCAAGGTCGTCATGCTCGCGATCGGCGTGTACTTGCTCTCGTCGCTGCTTGCCTGGTTGGAAGCATTCCTCCTCAACATCATCGTCCAGAAGACCATCTACAACCTGCGTGCCTCGGTGGAGGCGAAGCTTCACCGTCTCCCCCTTCCGTATTTCGACAAGACACCGCGCGGCGAGATCCTCAGCCGCGTCACCAACGACATCGACAACATCTCGTCGACGCTGTCGTCGACGTTGACCTCGCTCCTGACGTCGGTGCTCACCGTCCTCGGCGTCCTGACGATGATGTTCGTCATCTCTCCGATGCTCGCCCTGATCGCACTGATCGCGGTGCCGGTATCGGTGCTCCTCGTTGCCAGGGTCGCCAAGCGAGCACAGGTGTTGTACAAGGCTCAGTGGACCGAGACGGGCAAGATCAACGCGCAGATCGAGGAGAACTACAGCGGTCGCGACCTGGTACGCGTGTACGGGCATCAGGCCGAAGCCGAGCGTGAATTCGCCGAGCAGAACAAGAAGCTCCTCGACGCGTCCTTCGGCGCACAGTTCCTCTCCAGCCTGATCATGCCGGTCATGAACTTCGTCGGAAACATCACCTACGTGCTGCTCGCTGTGGTCGGCGCTCTCAAGGTCGCCAGCGGCAACATGTCACTCGGTGACGTTCAGGCCTTCATCGTCTATTCGCGCCAGTTCAGCCAGCCACTGACGCAGATCGCGTCCATGTCGACCAGCCTGCAGTCCGGAGCCGCGTCGGCGGAGCGGGTCTTCGAGCTTCTCGACGAACCCGAGCAGTCGCCCGACATCGACGTGCCGCTTCTCCCCGAGCCCGCCGGACGTCATCGCAACGTCGGTCACATCGAGTTCGAGAACGTCTCGTTCCGGTACGAGCCGGACAAGCCGTTGATCGAGAACGTGTACCTCACGGCCCGGCCCGGGCAGATGGTCGCCATCGTCGGGCCCACCGGTGCCGGCAAGACCACCTTGGTCAACCTGCTCATGCGCTTCTACGAAGTCGACTCCGGCCGAATCACTCTCGACGACGTCGACATCTCGCAGATGCGCCGCTCCGACTTGCGCAAGCACGTCGGCATGGTTCTGCAGGACACCTGGCTCTTCGGCGGCACGATCCGCGACAACATCGCATACGGCCGACTCGACGCCAGCGAATACGAGATTCACGAAGCCGCACGCGCTGCCTTCGTCGACCGCTTCATCCACACCCTCCCGGACGGGTACGACACCGTGCTGGACGAGGAGGCGTCGAACATCAGCTCCGGCGAGAAGCAGCTCATCACGATCGCTCGTGCATTCCTGTCGGAGCCGTCGCTGCTGATTCTCGACGAGGCGACGAGCTCGGTCGACACACGTACGGAACAGCTTGTGCAGCAAGCAATGTCCGCGTTGCGCGTCGGGCGGACCAGCTTCATCATCGCGCACCGGCTCTCCACCATCCGTAACGCCGATCTGATCGTCGTGATGGAGGCGGGCAAGATCGTCGAGCAGGGCACACACGACGAACTCATCGCAGCGGCGGGCGCGTACTTCCGTCTCTACAACGCTCAGTTCGAGGGTGCCGCCGTCTAGTGATCGGCGCCTCCCTCGGTGGACACAGTGCCCCGGAGCACACCTGATCGATTCGACACGTTACCGTCGGGTCAGGAGTGTTGTCACCGTCTGAATTGGGAGTGCGTGTGTCTGCAGAAGCTGTGGAGAAGAAGGGCCCGCTCGCGGGCATTCGGATCGTGGAATTCGCTGGATTGGGACCGGGCCCGCACGCCGCGACACTGTTGGCGGACATGGGCGCCGACATCGTCATCGTGCAGCGCGCAGGGCAGATTCCGCAGGACTCGAACGCAACCGACCAGATCAAGCGCGGCCGCCGCATCGTCGAGGCCAACCTGAAGGACCCGGCCGACGTCGCGAAAGTGCTCGATCTCCTGGGCCGCGCCGACGTCCTCATCGAGGGTTTCCGCCCCGGCGTCATGGAACGCATGGGACTCGGACCCGACGTGGTCTCGGAGCGCAATCCGCGCCTCGTCTACGCCCGTATGACGGGCTGGGGACAGGAAGGACCGCTCGCCAACGCCGCCGGTCACGACATCAACTACATCTCACTGACCGGTGTCCTCAACGCCATCGGACGCAAGGGTGAACGTCCCGTCCCGCCGCTCAACATGGTCGGCGATTTCGGCGGCGGTTCCATGTTCCTGATCTTCGGCATTCTGTCGGCTCTCGTCGAGCGCTCGACGTCCGGTAAGGGCCAGGTCGTCGACGCGGCAATGGTCGACGGAACCCTCGCGCTCTCCCACATGATGTGGGCATTCCGCGGTCGCGGCGTCTGGTCCGACGAGCGCGGCGTCAATCTCCTCGACACCGGCGCTCCGTTCTACGACACCTACGAGACCTCCGACGGCAAGTACATGGCCGTCGGATCCATCGAACCGCAGTTCTACGCATTGCTGCTCGAGGGCCTCGAACTCGATCCCGCGACGCTCCCTCACCAGATGGACACGTCCAAGTGGGACGACATGAAGAAGCTCTTCACCGAAAAGTTCCTGTCCAAGACTCGCGACGAGTGGGCCAAGATCTTCCTCGGCACCGACGCCTGCGTCTCCCCTGTCCTGACTTTCGCCGAGGCTCCGTCCAACGAACACATCGCGGCTCGCGGTTCGCTCATCGAACTGGACGGCGTCACCCAGCATGCTCCCGCACCGCGCTTCTCGCGCACGCCCACCACGACGCCTGCTGCGCCGGCGCGTGAGGCGACGGATATCGATACGGTCTGGACCTAGGGCCTTCGGCCCCTGTGCGCCTTTTTGGTAGTTACTGCAACCAAAAAGGCGCACGGGGCGTCAGCCCAACCTGTAGAACCTGAACATCTCGTGCTCGATCGGCAGCACGTCCACCCGCTCGAAACCTGCCGCCTTGGCATAGCTTTCGAGTGTCGAGTGCCTCATCACCGTCCCGGTGGCAATGCTTCCCGGATGCGAAAGACTGTCCGGTAGGCAGCAGGTCAGCGAAAATCCGTACAGCAATTGCTCGATCGGACCCGCCTCGGGATCGAACTCATCCGCCGTTCGTTCGTCCATCACGATCACCGGAGCGCCCGGCTGGGCAATCGCCCGAGCCGTGGAAAGAAAACCCACCGGATCCGGAACGTCGTGAAGGCACTCGAAAGCGAAGACGGCGTCGTAGGTCCCGGCATCGGCTCGCCCGGCCTCAGGAGCCTGTCCGGCGACGTCGACCAACGAGAAATGCACGCGGTCGTCCACCCCCCGATCATGAGCGTTACGACGGGCAGCGTTCACCGACGCCGCGTCGACGTCGAAGCCGTGCACTTCGATCTTCGGGTATCCGAGGGCGAGCGCGATCGACGACCAGCCCTCCCCCATCCCGAGATCAGCGACCTGCCCGCCGTCCGAAAGTGTGGCGTGCAGGTCGGTGACTACCGGCAGAAACTGCTGACAGAGCTGATGGAGATACATCGGCCGATTCAGTAGCGCCTGACCCTCGCGAGCATCGGGGCCCATCGATTCCCACGTGACTCCCCCACCGTGACGATAAGCGTCGAGTAGACGTGGCATCGACGACGTCGTCGCGACGAACAGCCTCGCCAGCGGCGCCAGGAAAAGTAGGTTCTCGTCGTCGACCAGAACATCGGCGTGAGCCTGCGGCAGGCTGTACCGGCGATCGGCATCCGAATTGACGTCCACATAACCGGCGACGGCCTGCTGCTCGAGCCACTCCCGCGCATATCTTTCGACGGTCCCTGTCCGGTCCGCCAGCTCCGTCGACGTGAGCGGGCCGTGATCGCTCAGCGCGCGGTACCAGCCCAACCGGTCGCCCAGATACACGGCCTGCAGCTCCGATGCCCCGAGCGTGGCCGCGAACAATCGTTCTGCGAGCGCTTCCGCCGCACTGGTTCCCGCTGCGCCTGTACCGTCTACCGCCGTCATGCCCTACCTCCTGGTTTCACACCACTTTCAGGGTGTGTACCCAGTTCTCAGACGACGACCATTCGTTGGTCTGCCGTGTCGCGATCCGTCGCGAGAGTGTCGTACGCAGCGGCGATGGATGCAACGCCGCGAATGAGGTCCTCGGGAGAACGTGCGTACGGCACGCGGATGAATCGTTCGAACGCACCTTCTACGCCGAAACGGGGGCCGGCGGCAAGGAGTACGCCGAAGTTGGGTGCCACCGCCGCCAACGCCGTCGAGACGGGCGCGGACATTCGCATCCAGACCGACATTCCGCCGGAACCGATGGTGGGACGCCAGTCCGGCAGATGCTCGGCCACCGCACCGAGGAGTACCGCACGCTGTTCTCGCAGAACTTCGCGACGCTGTTCGAGCAACGAGCGGTCGTCGGCGAGCAAGTAAGCGGCTGCCAACTGATCCATGACGGGAGTACCGAGGTCGACCGCGGCACGCGCCCCCACCAACTGGGTGATGAGCGCGGCATCGGCGCGAATCCAACCGACACGTAGCCCGCCCCACAGCGACTTCGCGGTCGAACCGAGCGTCACCACTTCGGTTTTCGCTGCGCCTCGCCCATGTGAGGCGACCGGCGCCGGCGGTGGTGCGTCGAGCCACAGATCCACCATCGTCTCGTCGACGACCAGAGTCATTCGCGTTTCGTGCGCAATCTTCGCAAGCTCGGCGCGGCCGGAAGAGTCCATGCAGAGGCCGGTCGGGTTGTGAAAGTCGGGGATCAGGTATGCCATTCTGGCAGCGGTTTGCCTTGCTGCACTACGAATCCCGTCGAGATCCCAGGCTCCGGCGGCCGCGAACTCCGGTCGGACCGGAACCGGTACGGGCCGAGCGCCGTTTCGCCGAATCGCTTCCAGCGCATTGGGGTACGTCGGATGATCGACCAGCACTCGCTCGCCGGGTGAGGTGAGCACCGACAGCAACAATCGAAGCGCGTGCTGCGCACCCGAGGTCACCATGATCTGTTCGGCGGTGGTGGGAAGACCCCGCGCCGTGTAGCGCTGCGCGATCACGTCACGCAAGTCGGCGATCCCGACCGGTTCCATCCCGTGTGTGGGAAGGAAGTTCGGAAGTTCCTGCAGCGCAGACGCATACGCCAGTTCGACCTGAGCGGCGGGAGCTGCCATCGCCGCGTAACTGAGGTCGACGACGGGTCCACTCGGCCCGGGTTGATGGGAGCGGAACATCAACCCGTTCGGCCGCGCGCCGGCAGGTAATGCCACGGTGCTTCGCGAACCCTGCCGGCTGATCAGGTACCCCTCGTCTCGCAGCACCGAGTACGACGACGTGATCGTGGTTCGACTGAGTTCGAGTACCGCCGCAAGTTCACGCTCACTCGGCAGTGCGACTCCCAGCGGAACGCGACCGTCGTGCACGAGCAGGCGGATACCGTCGGCAAGCGCACGGTACGCGGGCCTGCGTCCGGACTCTTCCTGCCAGGATCCCAGATCGCGCGCAAGCGAACGGGCACCGAGAACTCGAGTCATCATGCAGTCCAGTATCGACAACTTGGCTATGTAACTCAATACCAGTCGAGTTGATCATATGTCCATGACTACCTACGCAACCCTGATCGGAATCGGACTCTTCGTGGCACTCGTCTACTTCTTCGCGCCCGCCGAAGGTGAAGGTACATACATTCGTTTGGAGCAGTTTCGCCTGGCAGCACCCCTCGGCGGCATCTTCCACGACAAGACTTCAGACCGCGAGAATGACGCTGTCAGACCCCCGTGCGATTGTGATCAGGGGGAAGAATTCACTGATCTCAGTCCAGTTGCGTGAAACTGGACTCTTTTCGCACTCAGAAAGTCTCCAGAGAGGGTTCCCATGCCGGCTTCCAAAAGGATTCTCTACGTCGATCTCGACAACACCTTGGTCAACTTCCAGTCGGGCATCGATCGCCTGACCGACGGCGTCCGAGAGAAGTACAAGAACGACCTCGATGAAGCGCCGCACATCTTCTCTCGCATGGATCCTCTCGACGGCGCTATCGACGCCTACCACCAACTGGCACAGCAGTTCGACACCTACATCCTCTCGACAGCGCCGTGGAAGAACGCCACAGCCTGGCACGACAAGGTTCTGTGGGTCCAAGAGCACCTCGGCATGGAGGAGGGCAGCGTCGCGTACAAACGTCTGATCCTCTCGCACCACAAGCACCTCAATCGAGGCGATTACCTCGTCGACGACCGCGGAGCAAACGGCGCAGATCGTTTCGAGGGCGAGTGGATCAAGTTCGGCAGCACCAAGTTTCCCGACTGGAAGACCGTCACCGCGCACTTGTCGAAGCTGGCTTGAAACACGAATCCCCGCTCCTGCTTGCAGGAGCGGGGATTTCGAGGAAACGAACTAGCGGACGATCTCGCGCCGGACGATCGTCTCGTCGCGGCCGGGACCGACACCGATGCAGGAGATGAATGCACCCGAAAGCTCTTCGAGCCTAAGCACGTAGTTCTGCGCATTCTGCGGCAGTTCCTCGAAGGTGCGAGCCTCCGAGATGTCTTCCCACCAGCCGGGCATCTCTTCGTAGATGGGCTTGGCGTGGTGAATATCGCTCTGTGACATCGGCATTTCGTCGTGGCGGACACCGTCCACCTCGTACGCGACACAGATCGGCACGGTGTCGAGGCTGCTCAGCACGTCCAGCTTGGTGAGGAAGTAGTCGGTGATGCCGTTGACGCGCGTCGCGTAGCGCGCGATGACAGCGTCGAACCATCCCGTACGACGAGCGCGTCCGGTGGTGACACCGACCTCGCCGCCCTGCTTCGCCAGGTATGCGCCGTGATCGTCGAACAGCTCCGTCGGGAACGGACCGGAACCGACACGCGTCGTGTACGCCTTCAGGATGCCGAGCACTGTGGTGATCTTGGTGGGACCGATTCCCGAACCGACCGCCGCACCACCCGAAGTGGGGTTGGACGAGGTCACGTACGGGTACGTGCCGTGGTCGACGTCCAGCAGAGTGCCCTGCGAACCTTCGAGCAGAACGGTCTCGCCGCGCTCGAGGGCGAGGTTGAGCTCCAGGCGCGTGTCCGAGATGCGGTGCTTGAAACCCTCGGCCTGCGTCAGTACCTCTTCGACGACCTGCTGCGGGTCGAGTGCCTTGCGGTTGTAGATCTTGACCAGCACCTGGTTCTTGAATTCGAGTGCTGCTTCGACCTTCTGGGTCAGGATCTTCTCGTCAAGGACGTCCGCGGCACGGACACCGACACGGGCGATCTTGTCCTGGTAGCACGGGCCGATACCGCGGCCGGTCGTGCCGATCTTCTTCGCTCCCAGGAAGCGTTCGGTGACCTTGTCGATGGCCACGTGGTACGGCATGATCAGGTGCGCATCAGCAGAAAGCAGCAGGCGGGACGTGTCCACGCCGCGCTCTTCCAGGCCTGCCAATTCGGTCAACAACACACCCGGGTCGACGACGACACCGTTACCGATGACGTTGTTGACGGCGGGGGTGAGGATTCCGGACGGGATGAGGTGCAGTGCGAACTTGTCACCGTTCGGCAGAACCACGGTGTGTCCGGCGTTGTTACCGCCCTGGTATCGCACGACCCACTGAAGCTGCTCGCCCAGTAGATCTGTAGCTTTGCCCTTACCTTCGTCGCCCCACTGGGCGCCGATCAGGACGATTGCCGGCATGACGTTGTCTCCTACGGTCGACGTGCAGCAGTTGTCCCGCCGCATTGGTACTGCCTGGCTTCCGCGCACATGATGCAGCGCCGAACTGTTGCAGTGACCGAAGGAGCAGTCTAGCCCAGAGCATCAGACCAGACCTGACGGTCCAGAATTTGGCCGGTGACCATCACGATTGCGAGTCGACACAGAGACTCGCACTAAGATCGTCGGCAGTGATTCGGACGGCCATTTCGGGGAAGGGTGGCGAGGTCCCACTACCCGTGAAGAAGTCTTGATCGAGCTAGGAGTGGCTTTGACCCCTGTGGTGCTCAAATGTGGCGATTCGCCGGTTCCACTCCCCCTGGGTGAACTCACGTCGTTCACCGTCCCTGAACTTCCGGAGAAGCAAGACTTCGACGAGGCCCTGTCCCAACTGCAGGTCGTGACGGAGCCTCGCTTGATCGTCGTGGGTAACGACGGCGCGTTTGCCGCGGCATTGACGCGGTTGATGCGATTGGAGCGACTCAACGTCGAACTCGCCTACGTCACCGAGAACAGGTCCGACGCAACCGACGCGTACAAACTCGCGACCGGTGCAAGAGCTGCGCGCGCGGCCTTGAAAGGCACAGTCCACACCGTGCCGCTCATTCGCGACGACGCTGGAATCGCGCTGGTAGGCGCAGCAACTGTCACGGGTCCGGCGGATGCAGACGAACTGATCGGCGAGGCCTACGTCGACGACAACAAGCTGTTCTCCGGCACAGTCCCCGGCATCCGGATAGTGCCGAGCCCCAAGCTCCCCGGGATCAAGGCATCAGTCGACCGCAAGAGCCGCTGGAGCGGGCGACGCTGGCTGGAAGGCCGAGCCATTCAACTGGGCTCGCCGGCAGCGCGACTGGTTCGCGATGGGGTGGCCAACCCACGCGATCTTAAGCGTTCGACCTTCTACCGGCACGACAAGACTTGGTTGTTGGTCAGGTGAGAACCGGAGCAGCACGGTCGGCGGTTCGGCCGAGCCCTGTCTTCCTCGGCGTAGTTGCGATCACTGTCATCGCCGGAATCGTCGCTTGGAACTCGACGTGGGGTTCCATCGCGGGCCGCGCGGGTGTTTTTGTCCTCGTGGTTGCCGGCTGGGTGGTCACGCTCTGCTTGCACGAATTCGCGCATGCCTATCTGGCGTGGCGTCATGGAGACACCGACGTCGAGGCTCGTGGCTACCTGACGCTCAACCCGCTCAAGTACAGCCATCCGATGCTCTCGATCGGTCTGCCGGTGCTGTTCATCGCATTGGGCGGCATCGGGCTTCCCGGCGGCGCCGTGTACCTGCGCACCGGGATGTTCCCGCCCAAGGTGCAGGCCCGAATATCGCTGGCCGGTCCGTTCACGAATGCCGCCGCCGCCGTGATCCTCCTCGTCGTCATACGTACGTACGGCTCATCGGCCGAGCATCTGACGTTCTGGGCCGGCCTCAGTTTCCTGGCTTTCTTGCAGGTCATGGCAACAGTTTTGAACCTGCTCCCAGTCCCGGGTCTGGACGGTTACAACGCGCTGGAGCCCTACCTCACACCCAATACACGGCACCAACTCGACCAGTTCAAGCCGTACGGACTGCTCCTGCTGGTTGCGCTCCTTTTCGTCCCACAGATCAATGTCGTCTTCTTCGACGCGATCTACTGGATCTTCGAATTGAGCGGTGTGTCCGACTACTACGCCATGCTCGGTAACGCCCTCATGCGTTTTTGGACGTGATCGAGTGCGCTGGAGGAGACTCGTGAGAGTCTGACATTTCAGACATTCATTCTTCTTCAGGGGAGCATCGATGATTGCGACGTCATTTCAGTCCGGCGGAGTGGAGTACACCCTCACGCGGGCCGAGATTCGACACGTGGAGGCACTGATCGACTTGCTCGCCGACGACCCGATCGGCAGCACCCGGGAGACGACCAACCCCGAAGCCCGAACGATCTACGAGGACGCGTTCAAGCGAATCGACGAGGATCCGGCTCAACTTCTCGTCACCGTTCTGGTCGGCGACGCGGTAATCGGCACAATGCAATTGACCTTCATTCCGGGTATGAGCCGGATGGGTGCCACGCGACTGCAGATCGAAGCTGTTCGCGTCCACGAGGACTACCGAAGTAAAGGCATCGGCAGTTCGATGATCCGATGGGCCTGCGAAGAAGGTGCCCGGCGCGGCGCGTTTCTGGCGCAGCTCACCTCGGATCAAACTCGCAAGGAAGCTCACGACTTCTACGAGCGACTCGGATTTGTGGCCTCCCATGTCGGGTTCAAGAAGTCACTGAGCTGACGCCCTGCCACAAAACTCCCAAACTCGGGGACTCCCAAACGCGAGCTCGAGCACCGGGGCATGGTTGTGCCCCGGTGCTCACGTCTTCAGTTGTCGCGATTCACGCCGCGGTGGGCGGACTGTTCCCGCCGATGGGCCGCTGGAACGGATCAATCGACATCGGTGGATAGAACACTGTTTTTCGGTCGGGGCCGATCTCGACCCGCCATTCGGTGTGGTGCAGCGTCCGGTGATGATGACCGCACAACAAGATCAGGTTGTCGAGATCTGTTGGGCCACCATCGTTCCAGTGAACGATATGGTGTGCATCGCACCACCCCGACGGTGTCCCGCATCCCGGAAACGCGCAACCACCATCACGAACCGCCAACGCCCGCCGCTGCGGAACCGTCGCCGTTCTCGCTTCCTTGCCGCAGTCGAGCGGAACACCATTCTCGTCCAGGAGGATCCGCGTCACGGTGCAGTCGCATGCCAACATCCGGGCGGTATCGATACTGATGGGGCCCACCCAATCCGCCCACGCAAACCCGAGTTCCTCCGTCGACGGCAGTAGATCCTTCAACGCTTTCAGGTCGGTCACGTCTTTCGCACTGGCGGTAACGGTGATGTGCGGTTTCACCCCGCCCTCGACCGGACCCAACCCCGCCCGCTCGTACCGCCGCAACAATTCGCAAAACCCGTCCGCACGCCGTAATGCAGGCGTGCGTGTGTCCTTCACGCCGTCCTTCTCCGGTGTCGGAGCAGACAGGCTCAACAGCAACGTGATCAACCGGGCCCCGTTCACCGCATCCAAATCACCCTTCACCGACACGCGCCCGTACAAGCCTTTCGAGGCGTAGAACTCGTTACGCTCCGAATCCTCACCCACCGGAACGCCGTCCTCACGCCTGCCGTACTGCTTCTCGATCCGCCGAATCGCCGCCCGCACCGCATCACAATCCGCAATATTCTTCGACGCCAACCCCAACAGAATCCCGCGAGCCTTGTCCACATCCGCCGGCGTCATGTTCTTCGGCGGATGCTGACAAAACGACGCCACCTGCCGCGCCTTCAACGCATCCACGTCACCACGGTGAAACGCATCGCCCACAACAGGTTCGAGCATCAACAACCGCGCCAACCCGACCAGCAGACTGCACTCACCGATCTCCAGATTCGTCGAACCATGCAACCACTGCGCGATCGCCCGAAAACCCTTCCCGCCGAGAACCTCACGGGAAAACATCTCCACGATCAGCAACACCATCCGCGACTGCAACTCGTGTCGGGCGCGCACCAGATCCAGAACCTCACCCTTGAGGTCCTCGCCATCCAGCTGCCACGCTTCCCGACTGTCCATACTCAAAGTTTAATCGAACATACTTTCTATAACCAGAGACAAACCGGACAACTTCAAGAAGACCTACACTCGAGAGCTGTTGAGATGCATCGCTATTCGCGCAACCGCCGACGCGATTCGTTGACAGAGACTCGCAACTCCCCCAAAGGCACTTCACGACCCGACTCACTGCGCACCTCGACGCGAACGCGCTCACCAGTAGCGTCGTCGGCCACCTCCAACGGTCCACCTTTTCCGCCGTGCAGATACTTGTCGCCCCACTGCATCAGCGCGAGAACCGCCGGCAGCAGGTCACGGCCCTTCTCGGTGAGCACATACTCGTGCCGCGTCCGCTTTCCAGGCTCCTTGTACGGCACACGCTCGAACAGTCCCGCCTCAGTGAGTTCTTTCAGCCTCGCCGACGCAACCGCCTCAGTGATGCCGACTCGCGACGCGAAGTCGTCGAAACGCGTTGTGCCGTAATAGGCCTCTCGCAGAATGAGCATCGCGGATCGAGTGCCGACCACTTCCATGGCCCGCCCGATCGAACAGTGCGTGGCCCGCCAGGCGTCGCGATCTTCGAGCACTCCGGTCAGTCGTACAGCGTCCATGCAATTCACCATACCCCCTGGCTTGCCATAACCATAGCCAGAGTCTAGATTGCTGACTATGGAACTTCATAGCCAGCCGGTGCGGACCGGACCCCTGCTCGCGATACTGTCGGGGGCGCCGTTTGTCGCCAGCCTCGATCTTTTTGTGGTCAACGTGGCCTTCGGCGACATCGCCAAGAGCTACCCAGGTCACTCGCTGGGCGAGTTCAGTTGGATCCTCAACAGCTACGCGATCGTCTACGCCGCACTGTTGATACCCCTCGGACGCTGGGCGGACAGGATCGGGCACAAGCGCGCCTTCATCGCCGGCCTCGCACTGTTCACCCTCGCCAGCGCCGCCTGTGCCTTCAGCCCGTCCTTGTGGGCACTGGTGGCCTTCCGTATCGTCCAGGCAGTCGGCGCCGCTGCGCTCACCCCGGCCAGCCTCGGGCTTCTGATCAATGCGCTTCCCGCCGCGAAACGTCAATCCGGCGTTCGCATCTGGGCAGCCGCCGGCGCTGCAGCAGCTGCATTCGGCCCTGTCGTGGGCGGCATCCTCGTAGAGGCCTCGTGGCGCTGGGTCTTCCTGATCAATGTTCCAGTGGGCATCGTGTTGCTCTACTTCGCAGTCCGACTCGTACCGGATACAACACACAAGGACCCCGATGCCGGTATCGACTTCGTCGGCGCTGCCCTCCTCACCGTCGGAATCGGCTCTCTCGCCCTGGCACTCGTCCAGGGTCCGGACTGGGGATGGACCGACAATCGCGTTCTGATCGCCTTCGCCGTGGCCGCCGTGACACTACTCTCGTTCTGGTGGAGCAACTCTCGTC
The DNA here is from genome assembly GCF_030056935.1 of Rhodococcus sp. IEGM 1302. Taxonomy (NCBI): domain Bacteria; kingdom Bacillati; phylum Actinomycetota; class Actinomycetes; order Mycobacteriales; family Nocardiaceae; genus Rhodococcus; species Rhodococcus sp. IEGM 1302. The sequence goes on from NZ_JASHKY010000006.1 coordinate 52,489, forward strand.
ACCGGACTCCGTTGATTGCTCCGGATCTTCTGAAGATCCGCTCGTTTGCCTGGTCCAACGTCACCGCCATCCTGTTCAGCGCAGCATTCGCCGCGGGTCTTCTCTCGAACATCCTGTGGCTCCAGGAAGCCTGGGGATACTCGGCTCTGCGAACCGGTTTCGCCGTCTCACCGGGTCCACTTCTCGTTCCGCTGTTCGCCATCGCCGGCGGATCGCTGACGCGCAGGTACTCGGCGGGACGCGTCGCCGCACTCGGCAGCCTTCTGTGGGCAGTCGGAACCGTACTCGTTCTCGTCTCGGTTGATACGACGCCCAACTACGCGACCGGACTCCTACCAGGCTGGATCATCGCCGGGATCGGTGTCGGTCTTGCCCTGCCGACCATTCTGTCGCAGGCCACGGCGGATCTGGCACCTGCCAGATCGGCCACCGGTAGCGCAATCGTCAGCATGAGCCGACAGATCGGAACCGTTCTCGGCGTGAGCGTTCTGATCGCGGTTCTCGGCTCTGCTGTCGACTACGACACCTTCCGCCAGGCCTGGTGGGTGATCTTTGCCGTCGCGCTTGTGTCTGCCCTGGCATCACTGGGAATGACGCCTGCGACCACACCCACCCCGGTTGTCCCTGTTGAATCCGCCATCCCTGAAAGGAATTTGTCATGAGAGACGCAGTTATCGTCGAAGCCGTTCGCACTCCGATCGGCAAGGGAAAGGCGAACGGCGCCCTGCACGGCATCAACGCCGTCGACCTCCTCGCCCACAGCCTCAAGGCGGTAGTCGAACGCACTGGAATCGATGCAGCACTGATCGACGACGTCATCGGTGGAGCGGTAAGCCAAGTCGGTGAACAGAGCCAGAATGTCACTCGCACTGCCCTTCTCGCCGCCGGCTACCCTGAGTCGGTACCGGGAACCACCGTCGACCGACAGTGTGGAAGTAGCCAACAAGCAGTTCATTTTGCCGCTCAGGGCGTCATTGCCGGTGCGTACGACATCGTTGTCGCTGCCGGAGTCGAGTCGATGAGCCGAGTCCCTATGGGCTCGAGCAACATCGGGCGCGAATCACTCGGCATGGGTTTCGAAGAGCGCTATCCGGATGGTCTGGTACCGCAGGGCATCAGCGCCGAATTGATTGCCTCCAAGTGGGGACTGAGCCGCACCCAACTCGACGAGTTCTCGGCGTCGAGTCATCGGAAAGCCGCGCTGGCAACCGAGAGTGGGTACTTCACCAAGGAACTCGCCACGCTCCCGCAGCTGTCGGTCGACGAGGCCATCCGCCCCGGCACCACGGTCGAGACCCTGGCCGGCCTACGGACCGCCTTCGAATCCGACTACTACGCACAGCGATTCCCACAGATCGACTGGTCCATCACCGCGGGCAACAGCAGCCCGCTTTCGGACGGCAGTTCGGCGGTGATGATCACGACCAGTGAGATCGCCGCGAAACTCGGCCTCACCCCGAAGGCACGATTGCACAGCTTCGCAGTTGCCGGCGACGATCCGCTCTACATGCTCACCGCGGTCATCCCGGCTACGCAGAAGGTCCTGGCCCGTGCGGGATTGACGGTCTCGGACATAGATCTGTTCGAGGTCAACGAGGCCTTTGCCCCAGTGGTCCTCTCGTGGGCAGCGGACACCGGCGTCGACCTGTCCAAGGTCAACGTCCACGGCGGCGCCATCGCGCTCGGCCACCCGCTGGGCGGCAGCGGAACGCGGATCATGACCACCCTGGTCAACGCGATGGAGCAGCGCGGCGCGCGCTACGGACTCCAGACCATGTGTGAGGCAGGTGGGTTGGCCAACGCGACCATCCTGGAGCGCCTGGGCTGAGCAATCCCCGATGGACGGCATTCCGACATCAGTGACCGAGTGCCGTCCATTCGGGATCCGGCTTGCGCGCAACGACCCGAAACACGATTCCGCCCCGGCCGCTGCGCTGCACCTCGTCGATCAGGAAACCGGCGTTTTCGAGGTATTCAACCGGTTCACGGGTGAGATGATCGGCACCGAACCGAACAAAAAGCGGTTCGACGACCTTCATCAACGTACGAGCAACAACGTTCTTGCTCGGTCCGTGCTCGGCGAGGACGAATCGACCACCGGGTACCAGGACTCGAAATGCTTCGTTCGCAACTCGGTCCGGATCGGGGATCGTGCAAAAGGCGTAGGTCGAGACCAACGTGTCCACGCACTCGTCGGGAACATCGAGTGCTTGCACGTCTCCGAGTCGTAGGTCGACTTCGGTCTTCACTCCTTCGGAGACCTTGAGCCTGGCCTGATCGAGCATCGCAGTCGAGATGTCCACGCCGATGACGTAATCGACGTCGTCTCCGTAGAGAGGCAGGTTCAGTCCGGTACCCACGGCGATCTCGACCACGCGGCCATGCGCCTGGTCCACGGCCCATTTCCGGGCGTCACCGAGCACAAAGCGTTCGAAGCGCCCGATCTGTCGGTCGTAGTGCGCCGCCATTGCGTCGAAAGTCTTGGCGACCTGTGCAGTGTCTGGTTCACGCATAGTGCCCCGTTTCGATCGATCTTCTGTGCAGTCTTACACGCGAGCACCGGGTCGGGAAGACCTTTCGTGACGAAGGGCAACCGACCTCGCGAGGTCGTCCCTGACGGATGCCCCCGGTATCGTTCCAGGTGACCTGACCTCACCTACGACGATCATGGATAGAGACCTCGTGCGATCAAGTAACTGCGTCACCGGTTCGGTCCGGCCACCTTTTTCCACTGATTCCACTGGAGGTCTGTGATGGCCGGCGGACTCTTCGCCCTGCTCGACGACGTCGCAGCCCTGGCTCGCATGGCTGCCGCCTCGATCGACGACGTTGCCGCCGCAACCGGTAAGGCGACCGCCAAAGCGGCCGGCGTGGTGATCGACGACGCAGCCGTCACGCCGCAGTACGTCCGTGGGCTCGCAGCCGAACGCGAGTTGCCCATCATCAAGCGCATCGCCATCGGATCGCTGCGCAACAAGCTGCTGATCATCCTTCCGATCGCTCTGCTGCTGAGTCAGTTCCTCCCCTGGCTGCTGACGCCACTGTTGATGGTCGGCGGCTGTTACCTCAGCTACGAAGCGGTTCACAAGATCTGGGGTGCAATCTTCGGCCACGGTGACCACCACGAGGCCGCTGACGAGCATCCTCGCGACGAAGAAGCAGTGGTTTCGGGCGCCGTCCGCACCGACCTGATCCTGTCCGCCGAGATCATGGTGATCGCACTCAACACCATCGCAGGCGAAGGCTTCTGGAGCCGATTGGTGATCCTTGCCGTCGTGGCGGTCGTCATCACCGTGGTCGTCTACGGCGTCGTCGGACTGATCGTGAAGATGGACGACATCGGATTGAAGATCGCCGAGACGTCGTCTGGCTTCACCCACAAGGTCGGCCGAGGCCTCGTTCGCGGCATGCCTCACGTGATGTCAGTGCTCTCGGTCGTGGGTACCGCCGCGATGCTGTGGGTCGGTGGCCACATCCTGTTGGTCGGCATCGACGAACTGGGCTTCCACCCGCTCTACGACGCCGTTCATCACGGCGAAGAAGCAGTCAGTGACATCGCCGGAGTCGGTGGCGTGCTGGCGTGGATCGTCAACACACTTGCCTCGGCAGCACTGGGCCTGGTGGTTGGCGCCGTTATCGTCGCCGCTCAACTGGGTATCACCCGCATGCTCGCAAAGCGTTCTGCGACGGCTTAGCTGTCGTGCCCGTGGCGGAGCACCATCTGCTCCGCCACGGTGCGTATCCCTTCACGCAAAGACGAGGGTTCGAGCACCTCGACGTCGGCTCCCAGCCCGATCAGCTGCGAGAGCGCGACAGCTTCGCTCTCGAGTTTCAGCTCGGCACTGACCCATCCGTCGTAGTCCTCTGGCCCCACTTCGACTGCAGCGGCAAGCTCGCCCACCACATCGGGGAGCCTGCGCCTCCCCTCGGGCGACAACCGCACCCGACACTCGAAGCGAAGCAGCGACCGGTCGAACTCGGCCATCGACGCCGCCCACCACGACGGCAGGTCGAAATCCACCGGCCGAGTGAACGAATCATCTTCTACCACGGCATTTTTGATGCGCCCGACTCGAAACGACAGCGTTCGACCGTTCATCCCCGCCACCAGATACCAAATTCCGGCTTTGATGACCAGACCCAGCGGTTCGACCGTCCGCTCGCGATCGCGATAGGCGAAGCGCAGTCGACGTGAGTCCAGCACAGCGGATGTGACGATCGGAAGCGCAGAGATGTCGTCGACGCCGCCGAACCAACCCGGAACGTCCACGAGAATGCGGTCCTGCCACAACCGTGCGCTCTCGCGCAGCGGACCGGGCAGGGAGCGGAGCAGTTTGGCCCCCGCCGAACCGACGGCGTCTGATCGTCCGAGATCTGCAGCGATGGACGGCACACCCAACAGCATGAGTGCGGACGTCTCGTCGTCCGTCATGCCGGACAGCTTGGACTGCCATCCGTCGAGCAGACGGATGCCACCACCGGGGCCGCTCTCGGTCCAGATCGGCACACCGGCAGCCGACAACGAGGCCACGTCGCGGTAGATCGTCCGCACTGACACACCGAACTCGTCGGCCAACTGCTCGGCGACGACGCCGCGACTCCCCTGCAAACGCAGCATGAGTTGGAGTAACCGCGCGGATCTCATGGACCGAACATTACCAAGAATCACTGACAGAAGTTGTCAGGAATAGGGGTGCACAATGACCGTCATGGTCACCTGGAAGCAGTTCTCCGAAGAAGTACCCGCTCTTGCCGACGCGGTCCAAGCGCGGTTCAAAGCCCACAAGCATCACGTCCTCGCAACGCTGCGCAAGGACGGCTCACCACGGGTCAGCGGCACCGAAGTCGAAATCCTCGACGGGCGCCTGGTGCTCGGTTCGATGTTCGGCGCACTCAAGGCGAAGGACCTCATCCGTGACGGGCGCTACGCCCTCCACAGCAATCCCGGCGAGCACACCATGGAGGGCGGTGACGCGAAGATCGCCGGACTCGCACGCGAGGTGACCGGCGACGAGTTCGAAGCCGTGCTCGCAAGCTACACCTACGAGGTTCCGAAGCCTCTGCACCTCTTTGTCCTCGACATCGACGAGGTGGTGCACACGACTGTCGACGACGAACACATGTATGTCGATCTCTGGAAGCCGGGCAAGGAGATCACCCGCTTCACCAAGTGACGTTCTTCTCGCAGTGCTCGCCGTTGGCACACGATTCCACCTGAACGGTGGCGTGGGAAAGACCGTGACTCTCGAGGACGGTGCGCGCGGATTCCAGAACGTTCGACGAATTCGCGTCACTGGTCAGGTGGACTGTCGCGACATCCATGCCGGTGGTGAGCGTCCAGACGTGTAGGTCGTGAACACCCATCACGCTCGGCAGCGCCGCCAGGTCGGCCTCGACCGCTTCGACGTCGACGTCGGCCGGCGACGCCTGCGTCAGAATGCGCAGCGATGCTGCGGCCAGTTTGATCGCACGCGGCACCACCCACAGCGAGATGAGAACACCGACGACGACGTCTGCCCACGTCCAGTTGAACAGCAGGACAAGGCCACCGGCGATCAGAACGCCGACGCTACCGACGGCGTCGGCAAGCACTTCGAGGTAGGCACCACGCACGGCCAGGCTGTCCTTGGAATCGCCGCGCAGCATCAGCATCACGACGATGTTCGCGGCCAGGCCGGCGGCCGCCGTGATGATCAGGGCGCCGCCCGGGATCTCGGGTTCGTTACCGATGCGGCCGATTGCCTCGTAGAAGACCCAGGCGGCGACGGCCAGCAGCATCACCGCATTGGCCATGGCGGTCAGCACTTCGGCGCGGTGCCAACCGAAGGTCCTGGCCGCGGTGGTGCTGCCCCTCTTCGCGAGCAGCAGCGCCGTCAGTCCCATGGCCATACCCACCACGTCTGTGAGCATGTGACCGGCGTCGGCAAGCAGAGCCAACGAGTTGATCAGGATGCCGACCGTGGCCTCGAGTACGAGGAACGCAACGAGGATCGCAAGCGCGATCGCCATTTTTCTGATGCGTTGCGGTGACGGTCCTACGCCGACCGAATCTGCTGCCGAGTGGCCATGTGAATGACCGTGCCCTGCTCCCATTTGTCCTGTTCCCTCCCAAGTCCTTCTCAGAGCATATGCATACATTCGCATACATACAATGAGTTGCTCAGTGAGCGGGAAACGGCAGAGGTCAGTGATCCGGCTCGTAGGCGGGATGAGGCACGGTGGGCGGCAGAGTGGCGATCGACGAGATTCGCTTCATGCCCGCGACCTGCAACAGGTCGACGACCAGCGATCGAATCTGGGCGAACACCACCGTCGAGGACAAGCCCGCATTCTCCACTATCGCCGGTTTCAGTTCCTTCGCGACCGAGCGCAGGACGCGCGCTGCTTCGGCCTGATCAGGCTGCTCCCCCGGCTCCGCCAGGATCATGTCCTCGAGAACTTCGACGGCTTTCGACAAGCGCTCGACCTGAGCCACCAGGCGCGGATCGAGGATCTCGTCGTCCCTGACCAACGTCAACGAACGACGCGCGAGCACTCGAATGTTGCGCATCGCGTTGTCGATGGGATCGGCTGTCGCCATGAGCCTTTCGAGGCGAGGCCGACTGTTCCAGTACAGCGGGGAGATTCGGCTGATCTCCCTCCCGCCGAGAAGGTTACTGCGCAACCCGTCGATGGCACCCTGAGTTGCGCGCGCCTTCTGCAGTGCCTTCACGATCGGGTCCGGGTCATTCGCGACGAGGCCGTCTGCCACCAATTGCAGTACCTCGGAAGCGGTTCCGAGGATCGATGCGGCATCCTTGCGCGCGCGTCGTACCGGGTGGGTGGGGATGATCGCGACCACCGCGATACCCACCAGGCCACCGACAAGGGCATCGATCATGCGATCGGGACCGCCGCTGCCGCCCGGCGGGATCAGCGTCGCCACCAGCACAGCCGAGTTTCCCGCCTGCATGGAGAAGATCGGCCCGCTGTTCAGTAGCACCGCGACGGACATCGCCAGCACGACAACCAAACTGATCTGCCACGGTCCGCTCCCGATACCGGAGATGATCAGATCACCGATTCCGATACCGACCGTGACTCCCGCAACCAACTCGAACGAGCGTCGTAGTCGTGCACCCAACGACAGACCGAGCGAGACCACAGCGGCAATCGGCGCGAAGAACGGCGCGTGGTGCCCGATCACCGTGGTGGCAACCCACCACGCCAATCCGGCCGCCAAGGCACATTGAATGATCGGTAGCGCCGACGTCTGAAGTCGACGCACCGATTTGCGAGCCCGGTCCTTGATGCCGGCCCGGCTCGGACGGAAACTGCTAACCGAGGCCAAGCGCTTCGGCGGCGTTGGGATCGCAGTCTTCGAGCAGATCGAGGCAACGCGCGTACTCGTCGGCTTCACCGATCGTCTTCGCGGCCTTGGCCAGGACTGCGACGCAACGCAGGAAACCACGGTTCGGTTCATGGCTGTAGGGCACGGGACCGAAACCCTTCCAACCGTTGCGACGCAGTTGGTCGAGTCCGCGGTGGTATCCGGTACGCGCGTAGGCGTAGGCCGTGATGGTTTCGCCCTTGTCCAGTGCAGCCTCGGCCAGGTAGGCCCACGCAATGGAGGCAGTGGGGTGGTCGGCCGCTACCTGGGCCGGTTCAGCGTGGTTGAGCAGTGCCGATTCCGCGTCGTCGTCGCCGGGAAGCAGAGTGGGCTTGGGTCCGAGCAGGTCACCGAATTGGGTCATGCGCTCATTGTGCCCGCTACGCCTTTCTGCCACAGGACCGCCTCGCCGACGGTCGGAGTTATGCAGGCTACATACCGGTCGTTACCCTGACATGGTCATTGCTGCATAAGACCGAAGGGTTACCCGTGCCGGACTCGAAAGACGACAACTCGAAAAAGAGCGCAGCACCGAAGGGTGCGCCCGAGAAGTCGGCCCCGACCGAACCTGCGACTGTGGCGATCCAGAAGACAGACAAGGCCTCGAAAACGGACGGCGACGCCAAAGCTGCCAGCGCACCAACCGTCGCGATCCCCAAGGCAACTCAGGCACCCACAGCAGCACCGACACCCCAGCCCAAGCCGGAGCCCGCCACCGTCGCGATTCCGAAAGCCACGCAGCCGACACCACCACCCCGGCAGGCTCCGACCCCACCACCACCGCAGCGCGCTGCGCCTCAACCGCAGCAGCGCGCCGCGCCTCAACGTGTGGGTGTCGCAGCGACCCCACCGCCGGCTCAGCCGATGCCGACTCGCATCGAGCCCGCCGCGCCGGAGAAGACCAAGCGCAGCGGCAAGGGCTGGTACATCGCGGCAGCAGCGGCCGGCGTCGCCGTCCTCGCGGCGATCGGCGTCGCCGTATTCGTCTCGTCCAACAGCGGTAGCGGTGAAAGCTCACCCGAAGCTCAGGTCCAGACCGCCATCTCGACGTACGTCGACGCTCTGCAGACCGGCGATCTGGCAACGCTGCGAACGTCGACCTGTGGGGCGTTGGGCGAGTACTACCGCACCATTCCCGACGCAGCGTTCGCGCAGGTCCACGACAATGCCGTCGCGCAGAAGACGATCCCGCAGGTCGGAGCCGTCGACGCGGTGCGCATCACCGACGACACCGCGATCGCTCAGGTCCAGGCGAGTTTGCCGAGCACGGGCGAGCAGTCGTGGCGCACGTTCGACCTCGAGCGCCAGGACGGCACGTGGAAGGTCTGCGATCCCAGCAAGTAGGTACCTGAACAGAAAATGCGCGCCGGCGAGAATTTCGCCGGCGCGCATTTTGTTCTGTGAAGCGCAGTTGTGAAACCGATCAGCCTGCCGACACCGAGCGTCCGGCCGACTTCAGGTCGTTGCACGCCTCGACGACGCGAGCCGTCATGCCGGCTTCGGCCTTCTTGAGGTAGCTGCGCGGGTCGTATGCCTTCTTGTTTCCGACCTCGCCGTCGACCTTGAGGACGCCGTCGTAGTTGGTGAAGAAGTGTCCGGCGATCGGACGGGAGAACGCGTACTGGGTGTCGGTGTCGACGTTCATCTTGACGACGCCGAAGTTCAGCGAGTCCTCGATCTCCGACTTCAACGATCCCGATCCACCGTGGAAGACGAAGTCGAAGGGCTGCGAACCGGAAGCCAGGCCGAGCTTGGCAGCGGCGACCTTCTGGCCCTCTTCGAGAACCTCGGGCTTGAGCTTGACGTTGCCCGGCTTGTAGACGCCGTGGACGTTGCCGAAGGTGGCGGCAAGGAGGTACTTGCCCTGTTCGCCGATGCCCAGAGCATCGACCGTCTTCTCGAAGTCTTCGCTCGAGGTGTAGAGCTTGTCGTTGATCTCGGCTTCGACGCCGTCTTCTTCACCGCCGACGACACCGATCTCGACCTCGAGGATGATGCGTGCAGCCTTCGAGAGGGCGAGCAGTTCCTTGGCGATGGCCAGGTTCTCGTCGATCGGGATAGCCGAGCCGTCCCACATGTGCGACTGGAACAGCGGGTTACGACCGGCGTCGACGCGCTCCTGCGAGATCGCGAGCAGCGGACGCACGTAGGTGTCCAGCTTGTCCTTCGGGCAGTGATCGGTGTGCAGCGCGATGGTGACGTCGTACTTTGCCGCGATCACGTGTGCGAACTCGGCGAGCGCAACAGCGCCGGTGACCATGTCCTTGACGCCCAAACCGGAACCGAACTCGGCGCCGCCCGTCGAGAACTGGATGATGCCGTCACTGCCGGCGTCCGCGAAGCCCTTGATGGCTGCGTTGATGGATTCGGAGCCGACACAGTTGATGGCGGGGAAGGCAAAGGAATGCTCCTTGGCCCGACCAAGCATCTCGGCATAGACCTCGGGAGTTGCGATAGGCACGGCGGGAGTCCTCCATATACGTGTCGTTCGGAGCGCTCGGCGATGTGAAAGCGCTTCGTGTGGTCCTAGCAGTATGGCAAGTCCGACTCGTCACGTCTCTTTGCGGTCTCGGCCTGCCGCCACCGACGCGATGACCTGCGGTGGTGGGAAACACTCAGATTCGGCCGGTACTCTGGCCACCGTGAATGTGCAGGCAGCAACTGAATCCGTGACGAACCTGGCCTTGCTGCCCGGCTTCCTCGATCCCGTGAACCTCTTGAATTCCTTCGGAACGTGGGTTCTGGTGGGATTGCTTCTGGTGGTCTTCATCGAATCAGGCCTGCTGTTTCCGCTCTTGCCCGGCGATTCGCTCCTCTTCACCGCAGGGCTGATCGCGGCGTCCAAGTCCACCGAGATCGAACCGTTCGCGCCACTGTGGGTGCTCCTGGTGACGATTCCGATCGCCGCGATTCTGGGTGACCAAGTCGGGTTCTACATCGGCGCCAAGGGCGGAACTGCCCTGTTCAAGACGGACGACGCGCGGTTCTTCAAGAAGAAGTACATCGACGAGTCACACGCCTTCTTCGAAAAGCACGGCCCGATCACCATTATCCTGGCTCGGTTCGTGCCGATCGTGCGTACTTTTGCTCCGGTTGTCGCCGGCGCGTCGAAGATGAAGTACTCACTGTTCCTGACGTACAACATCGTCGGCGGCATCCTGTGGGGTGCCGGCGTGACTTTGCTCGGCTACCTCCTGGGGCAGATCGAATTCATCCGCGACAATGTCGACTACATCTTCATCTTGATCGTCCTGGTGTCGGTTCTGCCGATCGTCTTCGAAATCGGGAAGCGAATTCTGGCGTCGAGACGTGGTGAAACGGCGAATACTTCCACTACGGACAATTCGACGGTGACAGTCCCCGAAGACCCCACCCCCTGATTGCAGAACGAGGCGAAGAACTGACGACGATGACGCTCGCATCCGGCAGTTTCTCCCCGCTCGAGACTGCCGGGCCTCTGTTGGTCTGGATCATCGTCGTCACGTTCGTCTTCATCGAGTGCGCGATCATCCTCGGGTTGTTTCTCCCCGGTGATTCGCTTCTGATCACAGCCGGAATCGTTCTTGCCGGCCACGAATCCGGCGCGGGCCACGTGTGGGCGTTGTCTGTCGGTGCGATGATCGCGGCCATTGCCGGCAACCAGGTCGGGTACGTCATCGGCCACCGGACCGGCAATCACATCAAAGCCCGTAAGGGCGGCAAGTACTTCACCGAGAAGAACCTGCACCGCGTGAACATCCTGTTGGAAAAACACGGGTTCTGGGCGGTCCTGATTGCTCGCTGGGTTCCGTGGGTGCGCACCCTGTGCCCGATGGTCGCGGGCGCAGCCAAGATGAACCACACGCGCTACACCATCGCGAGCACCATCGGCGCGATCATCTGGGCGCCCGTGCTCCTGCTACTCGGTTTCTACGGTGGCTCGTTCCTCGATCGCGTGCCGTGGTTGCTGCCCGCCGTGCTGATCGTGATGATGGTCAGCTTGGTCATCGGTACTGCGCTGGGAATCTGGCAGTACCGCAAGGAGATGGCCCGACCGGCCGAAGACGTCGAGGTCGAAGAAGTCCTCGACTAGAAGCTGACTGCTCAGTGCAGGTGGCCCTGGTCCCACGCCGGCAGCGGGTCCTCGTAGCGAGTCCATGCCCGCGGCCCTTCGCGTAGTTCGTCATCGGTCAGCAGAGCCGGATCGAGGATTCGTGACGGCGCCGCCGGGTCCAGTTTCACTCCGATGAACACGATCTCCTGCCCTGGCACCTCCGCCGCCGACGCCCACAGTTGAGCCGGTTCGATGACGAGGTTGGGGCCTGCCTGCGACCAGATCGCGGCGAACTCGGGCCGACTGGCGATCCAGCAGAATCCCTTGCTCCGCAGGAGTCCGGCGAACTGACCGAGCGCGGCCTCGAGTCGCGCCGGATGAAAGGGTCGCGAGGCGCGGTATGTGACGCTGCGTATTCCGTATTCCTCGGTTTCCGGGGTGTGCCCACCGGCCAGTTCCTCGTCCCAACCGGGTACCTGCGCAGCAAGTTCCGGGTTGTAGAGACCGGTTTCGAGGACACGGTCGAGGGTGACTTTGCCGTGATCTGTTCGAATCAGTTGAGCGGTGGGGTTGAGCCTACGAAGCGTCGCCTCGACGGTTCCTGCCGCCCGCGGGCTCACCAGGTCGGTTTTGTTCAGCAAGATGACGTCGGCGAACTCCACCTGATCGACCAGGAGATCGGAGATGCTGCGTCCGTCCCCCTCCCCTGCTTCGAGGTTGCGCTCGTCCAGTCGTTCGCCTTTTGCCAGTTCGCCGAGGAAGGTCGACGCGTCCACCACGGTCACCATGGTGTCGAGCTTCGCGAGCGAGCCGAGGCTGAATCCGTCCTCGAATTCCCAGTCGAAGGTGGCCGCCACCGGCATCGGTTCGGAGATGCCGGTGGACTCGATCACCAACTGATCGAATCGCCCCTCTCGGGCCAGGGCGCCGACGGCGTCGATCAGATCCTCACGCAGCGTGCAGCAGATGCATCCGTTGGTCAGCTCGACCAACTTCTCTTCCGTGCGGTCGAGATGACCCTGGCCCGCGACGAGGGCCGCGTCGATGTTGATCTCGCTCATGTCGTTGACGATGACGGCGACCCTCCGGCCATCGCGATTGGCGAGAATGTGGTTGAGGAGTGTGGTCTTGCCTGCGCCCAGAAATCCGGACAGCACGGTTACCGGTAGCTGCTTCATTCCTTAATGGTAACCATTGTCATTATCGACAACAGCGGGCGGGCCTACTGCACTGCAGAGGCACTACCCGAGAACTGGCTCTCGGGCCTCGGCAAACCGAAATGATCACGAAGGGTCGTACCCGTGTATTCAGTCCGGAAAAGACCGCGATCCTGCAGGATCGGGACCACACGCTCGGTGAAGATCTCGAGCCCACCCGGGTAGTACGGCGGCATGACGTTGAAGCCGTCAGCAGCACCGCTGGTGAACCATTCCTCGATCGTGTCAGCTACTTGCTCGGCGGTTCCGGCAAACACCCGGTGTCCGCGCGCACCCGCCAAACGATGAAGCAGTCCCCGAACCGTCGGACGCTCACGCTCGACGATGCCGGCGATCACCTGCAATCTGCTTTGCTTGTTGTCGGTGACATCCCCTGCAGCCGCGAACAATTCGACAGGAACCGGTGCATCCAGTTCCAGATTCCGAACATCGGCCCCGGTGAGTGCACCGAGTTGCGCGAGGCCGTACTCCGGCGAGGTCAACTCGTTGAATTCTCGCTCGAGCGCCTTGGCCTGCTCCTCGGTGTCACCGATGAACGGGCTGATTCCGGGCAGGATCTTGACGTGGTCGGGGTTACGCCCGAACTGCGCAGCCCTCGACTTGATGTCGGTGTAGAACGCCTGAGCATCGGAAAGTCTCTGGTGCGCTGTGAAAATCGCCTCCGCGTACTGACCGGCAAATGCGCGACCGTCGTTGGACGCACCGGCCTGCACCAGCACCGGGTATCCCTGCGGAGTTCGCGGTGCGTTGAACGGTCCCCGAACCCGCAGATGCCGCCCGACGTAGTTGATCTCGTGAATCTTGTTTCTGTCCGCGTAGATTCCGTTCTCCCGGTCCAGACTGATCGCGTCGTCCTCCCAGCTGTCCCACAACCGCACCACCGCGTCGACGAATTCCCTTGCACGCGAATACCGGTCGCCGTGGTCCGGATGCTTGGCCAGCCCGAAGTTCGCGGCAGCCAGATCCGTACCCGTGGTGACGATGTTCCACCCAGCACGTCCGTTCGAGATGTGGTCGAGCGAGGCGAACAGCCGAGCCAGGTTGTACGGCTCGTAGTACGTGGTCGACGCCGTCGCGATCAATCCGATCCGCTCGGTTGCCACTGCAATGGCCGTCAACAAGGTGATCGGCTCCAACGTTCCTGCGGGACCGTGCTCGACGTCGCTGCGCAACGCGGGACCGTCGGCGAAGAAGATTCCGTCGAACTTCGCCGCCTCAGCAGTGCGAGCGATCTCCTGGAAATACGTGACGTCGAACAGACGTTCCGGTGTTGTCCACGGATGACGCCACGCCGCTTCGTGATGACCGGCGGGGTGGATGAACGCGTTGAGGCTCAGTTGGCGCGGAGAATCAGACATGCCTGAATGCTGGCAACTGCCGCCGCAGTCCGACAGGGTTAGGGTTCGCGTGATTCCAACTCGGGGTTGGCAGCTCGGTATCGTCACATGGGTGAGCCGCGTAGTCGTAGCCGAGTTCGTACCGTCCGGATCGACAGCATCGGTTCTTCACCAGTGGTGTGAGGTCTTCGCCGAAGGCCAGCGTCACCTGTCCGGAACTGCGCCGACAGCGACGGCGCTGATGGAAATGATCGAGGCCGAGGACAATTCGGCCGATGTATGGCGTTGGATCGCACGCGACGGTGGAACGGACGAAGTCCTCGGCATCGCCCAGGCGCGACGCAACTCGGCGGAACCTGATCTCGCAGAGTTTCGGATGTACGTGACACCCCACGCGCAGCGACGAGGGGTAGGACGAGCGCTTGCCGAACTCGCCGAAGTCGAGATCGCCGGGTTCGGCGTGCGAAGAATCAGAGTGACGGCGCTCGTCGGAAGCGCAGCCCAGCATTTCCTGGGATCGTTCGACGGCCACCGTGTGTTGCTTCGGTTGGCCAACCAGGTTCAGCACCTCAGCCCTCCCACCGCACACAGCACCCGCCCCGGCTATCGAATCGTCAGTTGGCGCAACCGAACCCCGGACGAGCTGGTCCACTCCTTCTCGGAGGCTTTGAACCGACTCCTCGACGCGCCGGGCGCCGAACTGCAGATGCCCGAACGTAATTGGGGAGCTGACGAGGTCAGATCGTGGGAACAGAAGATGACGGGTGGCTCTCAAGTGCTCCTGGTGTGCTGCGCGGTCGACGACAGCGTCGGCGAAGTAGCCGCAGCGACAGTGGTGACGGTGGACGAACATGACAGCACCCACGCATCGCAGCACGACACCGTGGTACTTCCCCAGCACCGCGGACACGGTCTCGCTCGGTGGGTCAAGGAGCAACAAGCGTCTGTGTTGGCAGCTGAATTTCCCTCGCTGCAAAAGATTTACACAACGGTGAACGCGGAAAACCACCCGATGCTGACCGTCAATCGGAGCCTGGGATACCAGACCGTTGCGGAGCGGATCCTGGTGGAGATCAGGAGAGTCGAGAATGCGTCGCACAAGCCTCGGTGACGATCTTCCTCCACAGGAGCGGGTGAGACTGCCAGAAGTTGTGCGCGACACCGTCGACGACCTCGAAACTACCGTTAGGCACGAGCTCGGCCAGTTGCTGCAACGGCCACGACGGGCGAATATCGTCGGCCGCCGCGAGAAATGTCATGGGCACGGGTGAGTCGGCCAACTGCCGAAACAGCTGTGGTTCATGGATCCATTCGATGAACGATTCTTGAAGCGATTGCCAGACAACAGGTTCCCAAGGTATCTGCGGGTCCGGCTCGATTCCCGCTTCGTACTGCTTCGACCAGGTCCGGTCCTTGTGGAGGCCGTGCCCCGCGATGCCGACGACGCCGGACACCGATTCCGGACAGTCGAGTGCGTACCGCACCGCCAAGTCGGATCCCCACGAGTGCCCCAACACGACCCAGCTGTCGATCTCGAACGTGCGTCGGACGAGTTCGAGGTCCGCAACCGCCTGCGCCATCGTATGAGCGCCGCCACCGGACCGGCCGACTCCGCGTGGCTCAGGGCACCACGCGCGCATTCCTTCCGGAACCAGCTCGTCGTGAGCAAGATAGTGAACGCATCCCGGGCCGCCGGAGAGAACCAGAACGTCCGCCCCTGCCCCACCGACATCGATGTGAAGACGTACGCCGTCCGTGTCGACCACGTGCCGGGATTCCATGAGGGAAAAGCCTAACGCTTACGCGGGTATCCAGCCGCCGAGACGACAAATGCCGCCTCCATGAGCATCCACCCACCTACCTGCACCGAGAGGTCTCGCTCGGGCACGCTCGACGAGCGCACCGTTCCGGCGGCGAAGGTGGCGATGTCGCCGGACAGACTCGGCAACTGAGCATCCTTGGTCCAGTCGTGCCCGAACAGCGGCAGGCCTTCGATCTGCAGTCTGTTGTTCCAGGCAGCTTCCGCGGAGGAGAGAACGATCTGCGCTGCGAGTTCGCGCGCTCGCAGGTCCTCGTGAGTCTCCCAGGACAGGTTCACCACCACGAACGCGAGGTAGCGAGCCAGGATTGCGTTGAACAGTCCGCCGTCGCCTCCGCCACCGCCCGTGATGACTCCGTACTCGGTCATGCCGTCGTACACCGCGTCGACGAGTTTGTGGACTCGCTCGCGGTGGCGCGGTTCGCCCAATCGCGTCGACAACTCGGTTTCCAACCCCAGCGTGACGCCTTGACAGTACGAATAGATCGCGCGCTCGAGGGTGCCGTCGCGGCGGATACCGTCGAAGATCAGTCCGGAGTCCGGATCCCGCAGTGTCTCGTCGATCCAGTCGGCCGTTGCCTGCGCACGCCAGAGTTTTCCGGTGCGCGCCAGCATGATTCCGGCGGGTCCGTTTGCCGGTGTGTTGTAGAAATCGGAGCCTTTGCACCACGGAATACCGCCGCCGTCGGCCGGGGACCACGAATCGAAGAGTTGCGATTCGAGCGCCTGAACCGCGGTTCGGTGATCGACCGAGAACATGCGTTGCGCACGTTCGAGCGAGAGGCCCAGCCACGCCATGTCGTCGTAGTAGTTGTTGGTCCACGCCGAGACGTTGCGGACCCGCACACTGCGGGCAACCTTCGCGACCCGGCGACGACGCTTGGGGGTCGGGTCACGTTCGAGTGCGTCGATCGCAGTATCGAGCAGGTGCGCTTGCCACCAGTAGTGCCACGGCTTGAACATCCGCTCGCGTCGAACAGCAGGCCAGGCAACCACGCCGAGTGCTGTCCGGGGCATTCCCCACAGGCGCCGAAGGTGACGACTGACTATCGCGCCCTCAGCCGCATCGGCCCGCTCTGCCCACACTTCCTGCATAACTACCTATCCTGTCTGGTCGAGGCGCTACACGCTAGCCGGAATTCGCGAGCGAGATCAGCGGGAATCGGCGAGATCGGCATGCTCACGTACCCACGCGTGCATCGCGATGCCGGCCGCGACACCGGCGTTGATGCTGCGAGTCGAACCGAATTGTGCGATCGAGACCGTCATGGACGCAACCTCTTTCGCATGATCGGTCACTCCGGGGCCTTCTTGACCGAACAGCAGGATGCACTCCCGCGGCAGGCTTGCCGTTTCCAGCGGCACCGACCCCGGGGTGTTGTCGACGGCCACGATCGTGAGTGAATTCTCACGGGCGTACTCGACGAGTTCGCCGATGTCTGCGTGGTGAACGATGTGTTGGTATCGATCGGTCACCATGGCGCCCCGCCGATTCCAGCGCCGACGCCCCACGATGTGGACCGCGGCCGCGGCAAACGCGTTGGCCGTGCGGACCACCGTGCCGATGTTGGCGTCGTGCGCGAAGTTCTCGATGGCGACATGCATCGTGTGACGGCGTGAGTCGATATCCGCGACTATCGCTTCCCGCGTCCAGTACCGATACTCGTCCAAGACGTTTCGACGATCACCCTCGGCCAGAAGTACCGGGTCGTAGCGCGCGTCGGTCGGCGGTTCCGTGTCGTGCTCCTCGGCCCAGGGTCCGACGCCGTTGGGGTTCTCGCCCCACTCGGTGGGTCCCGGTTCACCGGCTCCGCCGGACACCTCGTCGGCTGCGACTTCGGTCATCAGAACACCTCGTTGGAATCTGCAGCCACGGTGAAGCCGTGGGTGGTCTGATCGTTGACACACGAGACGTCTGTCGCGGTGGTCGTACAGGTGAAACCCAGTTTGCTCAGCGGTTGACCGGCCGCCAACACCGGATCGGCGTCGGGGCCGCCAGAGGTGTACACCTCTCCGCCCGAACACATGAAAGCACCCTCACCCTCGTCGGTGACGCGAATACCGTTGCCCCAGTTGACCATGCAGCTCTCCGGCCGCGGCGGAACGGGAGTGGTCGTTCCCTCGCACCCGGCTTCGATTCTGGTGGGCAACTTGATGATGCCGCACTGGAAGTTTCCGTCGGGAGTGGTGAAGTAGTACGACTCGTTGCGCTCGAACTGCACGTCCGTGAGTGTCGTCGTCGGTGGCAGCGTCGTGGTCGGTGGTTCGGTGGTCGTGGGGACGACGGGCGCGACGGTGGTGGTTGTCGTCGGCACTGCGGTAGTGGTGGACGAACTGGGCTGGGCCGCTACGGTCGGCGCTGAATCCGCCTCCCCGCTGCACCCTGCGAGCACGAGCGCCGACCCGACGCCCAACAAGACGAACCCCACCCGAACACGAACCACCCGACTACCTCCACACACGTCATCTTGGCCCAGCAACAGCCGACAGTGCACTCTATCGTGTGGTCGACTAAGTGCTGGTGACGCGCTTGTTCATCAGCCGTGAGAGCCACGCGGGCGAGAAGCGCGACGCGCTGAGGAAGAGCTTCGCCTGAGTTCCGACCGGGTAGTGAACCTTGTGCATCCGTCCGGCGCCGCGTGTGGCCGCCCACAGTTCCTGCGCGACGTCGGTTGCAGTCAGCTTGATACCCAACGATCTGGTGGCTCCGGTGTCCATTCCAGTGACCATCGCGGTCTGGACGAACAACGGCCAGAGCGCGAGAACACGGATGTCGTGCTGTGCCCATTCCAGATCGAGCGCCTCGGTCAGGCCGCGGATCGCGAACTTGGTTGCACCGTACGTCGCCAGTTCGGGCTGGCCGTAGATCGCCGAAGCGGAGCACAGATTGACCACCTGAGCGCCGACGGTATCGCGAAGGTACGGGAAAGCCGTGTGCGTGCCGTTGAGGGTGCCGGTGATGTTGATGTCGACCATTCGGCGATGCGCCGCAAGAGAAATATCCTCGAACCGTCCCGAGGAGAGCACGCCCGCATTGTTGATCAGGATGTCCAGACGCCCGGACTCCCCGGCAAAATCGGCCAGACACTGCGCCCATCCCGCCGGATCGGTGACATCCAGGACACCCGTCACGACACTGCCGCCGAAACCGTCGATCTCGGCCTTCAAGGAGGCAAGGCCGGCGTCGTCGATGTCGAACGCGCCGACGCGGTATCCGTTGCGCGCGAACAACAGCGACGTCTCCCGCCCGATTCCAGCCGCAGCACCGGTGATGAAGACGTTCGGTTCGCTCATCCGGTCAGGCTATCCTGGATGTGGAGGAAATCTGATGAATCACCGTCGCGTCGTACACACCGTGTGTTTCATCGCGGTGGGGTATCTGATCGTGCTCGCCGTGTGGCTCGGATGGCTGGTCGAGCACACTCCGCCTGGCACGCTGCCCTATCAGATCGGCGGGCTGCTCGCCGCTTTCGGCTCGGTTCTCGGATTCGGAATGGCATGGGCCAACCGCCCGACCCGCGCCGAGCGCAAACTCGAAAAGCACGGCCTCGAAGGGTGGGCACGAATCGACACCGTCACACCCCTGCGCCGAACCGTCGACGGCGAATTGGCCAAGCTCGCACTCCACCTCACGGTTCCAGGTTCCGATTCGTACTCGGGCCGGATCGAGTACGAGATCCGACCCGAGTACAAAGACAAGATCACTCCCGGATCCACGGTCACCGTCATGGTGGACCCGAAGAACCGAGACCGAATCATGCTGTGCCCGTGAAAGACTAGACGCTCTTCTTGCGCCCCAGCGCCAACATGCCCTCCACCAGCATCAGCTGCGCTCCCGCGTACGACGCCAGGATCACACCCTCGGCAGCAGCGCGGCCGGCGGTCCCGCGGATGAACAGACGACGCACCACGATCAGTCCGTCGGATGCGGTGAAGAGCACTCCGCCCAATCCGAGCCAGGAGCGTCGATCCTTGTTCGGGACGACCACGTCGAGCACGGCCTTGGACTGCGGTGCCAGAGCGGGGTCCGCCGACAACGTCGAGGTGGTTCCCAACATCAATCCGTATCCGGTGAGCGGCGTCGACACGCTCGGGGCCTTGGCACGGAGCAGTCCGGACGCCGTCGACCAACCGCTGATGCGGGGCCGCAGGGCAGCGCGGGTCGGCCGAGCGCCGCGCCGCAGCAGGAGCGCCGAGTAACTGGCCTGCATCACCGCGAACGAGGACGCGCCCTTGATCAGACGAGCATCGTTGTCCGGGTCGATCATGAACACGTCGCCGACAGTTGCAGCGGCGAGACCGGCCAGAAGCAGTGCGGTATCGGCAGTTTCCGTCTCCGAGCGCTTGCGCAGCACTCGGGCGGCCAGAGCGGGTGCGATCAACGGCTTCGCGATCTGCTGAACCCGCTCGTTACCGACTACTGCCCCGACCACTGTCGCTGCCGTCGCCGCCGCAAAAACTGCGTGCTCGATGCCCCACTTGCCCGCCATCACAATCCTCCTGTTGGTTACACGTCCAACAGCGACCGTACTGTGTCACTCAGGCGGCATCGCCGGATTTGACGTCCGCGCCGTAGACATCGACGTATTCCTGCCCCGACTGGTCACAGAGCACTGCCATCAATTCGTCCGTCGCCGCACGCACGACGGCCTGGTAGCCACGAAGTTCGCGGTACCGAGAGAAGTCGATCGGCTCCCCTACCGTGATCCGGACCTTGCTGAAGCGCCACATCCGCGTACCCGGCGGGTTGACTGCGTCGCCGCCGTGTACGACGACGGGAATGACCGGCGCCCCGGTTTCCAAGGCGACTCGAATCGCTCCGGTCTTTCCCTTGTACAGGCAACCGTCGGGTGATCGTGTTCCCTCGGGGTAGATCCCCCAGACACCACCCTTGTCGAGAATCCCGATGGCCGTGTCCAACGCCGCACGGGAGGCGTCGGCGCCGCTACGGTCGATCGGCACCTGACCGGCCCCACCGAAGAACCAGCGCTGCATCGCGCCCTTCACACCGGTCCCGGTGAAATATTCACTCTTCGCGACGAAGGTGATGCGTCGGCGCACCATGAGAACCAGGAAGAACGAGTCGACGACTGCCCGATGGTTGCCGGCGAGAATCACCGGCCCTTTCTTGGGGATGTGGTGCTGACCCTCGATCGTCGGCCGCCCGAACAGCCAGAGGACCGGGCCGATCAGGACGTATTTGAACAGCCAATAGAGCACAGGGCATCACCTTTTCCGTCCAGTAGACAGTGTCTACGACGAGAATAGTAGACACTGTCTTCCATGACTGTCAGCAGCCTTCGCGAAACACTCGTCGCCACCGGCGTCGAGATTCTCGATGCCGACGGCGCCACAGAACTGACGCTACGGGAGATAGCGCGTCGGGCGGGCGTGTCGCACGGCGCCCCGCGGAGATACTTTCCGACCCACAACAGCCTGCTAGCCGCAATTGCCTCATACGGCCTGCGCGATCTCGCCGACAGACTCGATCCCGTCCTCGCCGGCAAACAACCCGCTCGTAGCCGATTGATCTCGGCAGCAATCGAATACGTGTCATTCGCCCAGGAGCGACCGGCGATGTTCGAGTTGATGTTTCGCCACGACCTCCTCGAGGGCGCAGGCAGCAACCTCCGAGAGTGTTCACTCCCGCTCTTCGCCGCCCTGCAATCCCTGACCGAAGAGGCCGACGCCTCCGATCCCACCACATCTGCGTTGAACATCTGGACCGGAACCCACGGCATCGCAGTGCTGGCGGCAAATCGAAGCCTCGCACTCGTCGCACCCGACCTCGATGTGCCGTCGCTGGTAGCCACCGCCGTGACGGACCACCTTCCACGGACTCGTTGATTTACATAGTTAACCTATGCAATAATATTCTTCGTGACAGACGAAGAACAGCAACTGCACGAACTACTCGTCGACCTCGTGAGCAATACGCACCGCTTCGCGAAGCTGGCAGGCTCCTTCGCGTCCGATCAGTACCCACGCGCCTGGCTGCGCGCACTCTCGCTACTCGAGGAATACGGCGAAATGCGGATCAGCGACTTCGCTCGACTCGACAGAAGCTCGCAGCCCTCTGCCACTGCACTACTGCGCAAACTCGGCGAGAACGGTTACGTCGAACGCCGCGCCGACCCCGAGGACGCCCGGGCAGTTCGAGTGGCCATGACGGACAAGGGACGAAAGATCTTGAACGACGGCCGAAACGAGATCGCCGACGCTCTAGTCCCCCACTTCGTCGAACTCGGGCCCGAGCAGATCAAGAAACTGGCCGACGGATTGGCCGAATTGCGGTCCATCATCAAGACTTCCGATCCCAGCTGAAACACCCACCACTGAAAAAGGAGGTGGCCGTGAGCAACACGACCGCGACATCAACGCACCAGAACGAGGCTCCGCCGAGCCTCCTGAAACAACCGAAAGCGGTGTGGGCGGTAGCCTTTGCCAGCGTCATCGCCTTCATGGGCATCGGATTGGTCGATCCGATCCTCAAACCGATCGGCGAACAACTCGACGCCACACCGTCGCAGGTTTCGCTGCTGTTCACCAGCTACATGCTCGTCACCGGCGTGGCCATGCTCATCACCGGTGTGGTGTCCAGCCGCATCGGCGCCAAGAAAACACTTCTTGCAGGCCTTGCCATCATCATCGTGTTCGCTTCTCTGGCAGGCGCTTCCAGCACCATCGGCCAGATCGTCGGATTCCGTGCGGGCTGGGGACTCGGCAATGCACTGTTCATCGCAACGGCGCTCGCGGCAATCGTCGGCGCGGCCAGCGGCGGCGTGGCACGGGCGATCATCCTGTACGAGGCTGCACTGGGAATCGGTATCGCAGTCGGACCGCTGGTCGGCGGAGTTCTCGGTGACATCAGCTGGCGCGCACCGTTCTTCGGCGTCGCAGCCCTGATGGCGGTCGCCTTCATTCTCATCGTCGTGATGCTTCCGAGCGCACCCAAGCCCGAACACCACACATCCATCGCTGCGCCCTTCCAGGCGTTGCGGCACCGCGGGCTACTCACCGTTGCCATCACCGCGCTGCTCTACAACTACGGATTCTTCACGCTGCTCGCGTACACGCCGTTCCCCCTCGACATGGGGGCGTACCCGATCGGATTCATCTTCTTCGGTTGGGGCCTGATGCTGGCGATCTCGTCGGTTTTCCTCGCCCCTCGCCTGCAACGACGCTTCGGCACCCTGCCGATGATGATGCTGGCACTGACCCTGTTCGCACTCGACCTGGGCATGATGGCGCTGTTCACCGAGAACAAGATCGTATTGATCGTCGGTGTCGTCCTCGCCGGTTTGTTCCTCGGCGTGAACAACACACTCATCACCGAAACCGTCATGATCTCAGCTCCCGTGGAGCGGTCGACCGCCTCGGCTGCTTACAGCTTCGTTCGATTCGTCGGCGGCGCCGCTGCTCCGTGGGTAGCCGGCAAGCTCGGCGAATCCAACGTCCACATGCCGTTCTGGGTCGGCGCGGTGCTCACCCTCGCCGCCGTATTCGTCCTGTCGAGCGGACGTAAGGTTCTCGCTCACGTCGACGACCACGATCCCGCGCCGCACAGCGTCGACGAAGCACTCGCCGTCACCGTAGGCGACTGACCCCTGTGAGTGGTTGAGGAGCGCAGGGACTCCTTAACCACTCACGGGGCGTCAGCTCAGGTTCAGATCTTCCAGGCCCAGCAGCGAGCGGTACTCGACGCCCTCGGCACCGATCACCGCATCCGCACCCGTCGCGCGATCGACGACCGTAGCGACTCCGACCACGGTGGCCCCTGCCTCGCGCAGGGCCTTCACTGCTGTCAACGGCGAATTGCCCGTCGTGGTCGTGTCCTCGACAACCAGGACACGCTTGCCCACGATGTCCGGGCCCTCGATCTGGCGCTGCATCCCGTGGGCCTTCGCGGCCTTGCGGACGACAAACGCATCGATCGGTCGGCCGGGAGCGTGCATCACCGCCATAGCAACCGGATCGGCGCCCATCGTCAAACCGCCGACGGCGTCGAAATCCCAGTCCGCGACCAGTTCACGCAGCAGCGAGCCGATCAGCGGCGCTGCCTTGTGGTGAAGTGTCGCGCGGCGAAGGTCGACGTAGTAATCGGCTTCCTTGCCCGAGGACAACGTCACCTTTCCGTGTACAACAGCCAATTCGCGCACCAGCGCAGCCAAATCCTCACGATCGCTCATGAGTGCTCAGCCTACCGACCACTGCCTTGTGTTCGGCTTCTGCCTCTGGGCTACGTCCGGCTTCCGCCTCTGGGCTACGTCCGGCTTCCGCCTCTGGGCTACGTCCGCCCGCGGCCACGTCCGACGATGTTGGTCAGCCGGCGAACCAGCCCCTTGGGAACGAGACGCCCGGCCGTCGTGAGGACCTTGTACTGGAATCCCGGAATACTGATGACCTTGTCGTCACCGAGATCCTTCATCGACGCCGCAACCACCTGGTCGACGCTCAGCCACATCGGCTTGGGGATCGTGGACATCTCGATGCCCGCGCGCTCGTGGAACTCGGTGCGAATGAAGCCCGGGCACAGCGCCTGCACGCGCACTCCCGTCCCGGCCAACCCGCCGGACAGCCCTTCGGTGAACGAGATGACATAGGCCTTGCTTGCCGAATACGTCGAACCCCGCCCGGACAGCAGGCCCGCGACGCTCGCCACGTTGACAATCGTTCCGTGCGCCGACGCGATCATGCTGGGCAGCGCCGCACGGGTCAGCCGCATCACGGCGGTGACGTTGACGTCGAGTTGAGACTGAAGAAGCGCCGGATCGGCGGTCCAGAACTCGCCGGAGGTACCGAATCCGGCGTTGTTCACCAACACCTCGACGCCCTTCTCCAAACGAAGCGCGACCGTGTCGCGTCCGGCCTCCGATGCGAGATCGGCAACCAGAATCTCCGACTCGGTGCCGAACATCGTCTTCAACTCGGACGCGAGGTCGTGCAATCTGACCTCGTCACGTGCGACGAGAACCAGGTCGTATCCGAGGGAGGCGTATTTCTTGGCGAAACCGGCGCCGAGACCAGAGGTGGGTCCGGTCACCAGGGCAACGGGACGCACAGGGCGATCCGAGTGGGAAGTCGACATACCGGCCACGCTAGTGGTTATCGCGCCTGGACGGGAACCTTAAAGGTCAGTCGACCGGGCGAATTGTGCCCGAGCGCTGCGACGCCGGGCGCTGAGCCGGCTTGTCAGCCGCCTCGGGCTTGCGCAGCGATTGATCCGGACGTGGCGCAGATTCCCGCGGTGCGGGCTCACGCGGTGCGGACTCACGCGGGGCAAATTCACGCGGCGGAGCGTCACGGGGCGGCTGCTCTTGACGCGAACGGGGCTGTTCTACCGGATCCGGAGTTGGGCGAGACTTCTCGGCGCCCGGCCGCGGGCGGCTCGGATCGTGATCGACCTCGAGTTCGTTGGGATCGGTGACGGGAGGCAGGACATGCAGAATGCCGGACAGGCGCGCAACCGACTCGATTGCCGCGTCCCAGTCCCGGCCGTTACTGGTCACCGGAAGCGAACCGAGCGTCCACTGCCCTTCGCTCCACAGCATGCTGATCGACGGCGGAACCGATTCGGTGAACGCCACCATGCGCTGATCACAGACACGACGTGCGATCTCGAGATCGGTCGCGAAGACGACTCGTGAACCGATCGCACCCAACAGGTTCAGGTCGCCGTCCTTGGGCGGAGCCGTCGACTTCAACCGAAGGTCGATGTCGACGTCCGACCCGATCTCGCGGCGAACAGCCACGATGGTTGCGGTCTCCTCCAGGTCGAACAGCACGAACTGCTCTCCGCGACGGCGGCCGCGGACGACGTCGGTAGCAGTGAGGTAGTCCTGCTTGGCCATGACCGCGCGGTGCCATTCGCCTGCCAGCTGATCGTCAGTGGCCGTGTACGTGTAACCCTGCGCCTTGGCCCAGATCTGACGCACTCGCCCGGATTGATCTCGCCTCGTCCTGTCGACGTACAGAAGCGCACCCGCGCCTGCGAGTGCAATTGCTGCCAGTCCGAACCACATTCCAGTCATCACCCTCCAGGGTAGCGACTCGCGGCCTCAACCTCCCGCGACACCCTGGTGGGCTCGCCCGATGTGTCGTGAACGACTCAGTTGCCGAACTTCGGCAGCGACGTACTCAGAATCGTGTTGGCGGTCATCGTGCCGTTCTCCACCGGCGTTCCGTCGACGACGATGTTGTCTCCCGGTTGCAGATCGGCGATGGTGGCGCGGTTGAGCGCGATGAGCGTGGTGTCCGCGGTGGTCAGAATCGTCACCTGCGAACCCCCGATCGAATCGATGACCAACGTGCCGCCGTCGTTCGACTTCACGGTGCCGACGGCTCCCCCGGCGTCACCGATGACTTCGCCGAGCCCGCCTGGAAGCTGGCTGAGCGGAGAATCCGTCGTCGGAGTCGGCGCCGTGGTGCTGGCCTTCGGCGGTGTCGTGGTGGGCGCCTGCGTCGTGGTGGTCGGGGGAACGAAAGCGGTCTGGGTGCCCTTGTCGTTCGAGCCGAACGCCGAGAACGCGATGATCGCGATCACGGCGACCAGGATCCCGACCACACCGGCGGCCACCCACGTCGCGAGCTTGCGCTTCTTACCGCCGCCCGACGATCCATCGTCGATGAACGGCTGTTCCGGCGGAACTCCACCGCCACCACCGGCAACCGGATACTGCTGTGTATTTCCGTACTGCTGCGTGTTCCCGTACTGATCCGGGTTCCCGTACTGCTGAGCGGTGTACGGCGGATAGGCCTGCGTCGCACCAGGCGGCGGCGCCTGCGGATCGAACTGCGGGTTGTAGGCAGGGAACGCCTGAGTGGGATTCGGCTGCTGCCCCTGCTGCCCCAAGTACTCCGTGTTCTGATCCGGTCCGCCGTAGGGATACTGCTGTGCCCCCGGATACTGCTGTGCCCCCGGCGGCTGACCGAAATACTCCGTCGGCTGGTTCGGATTCTGGCCGGACACCGTCCCGTACTGCTCCGTCGGCTGGTCGGGCGTACGCCCCCACACCTCGGTCGCCTCGGGATCCTCACGGCGCGGCCCACCCGAGTTACGCGGATCGTTCTGATCGGTCATGCCTGGCTCACCTTCGGTTGGGACGAAAGAGCGTCGGAGTCGTTCGGAGAGGCGCGGGTGCACTCGTCCCCGGTTCGAGCATCCAGCCATCCAGGGTAGAACAAAATGCGAATGCCCCGCCGATCCAAGTGGATCGACGGGGCATTCCGCTTACCGAATCAGGAGAGAACCAACTGATCCGCGTCCTCGCTGACACCGACGTGCACGGTGTCGCCGTCCTGGACCTTGCCGGCCAGGAGCAGCTTGGCGAGCTGGTCGCCGATCGACTGCTGAACGAGTCGACGCAATGGCCGAGCGCCGTACAGCGGGTCGTAGCCGCGCACTGCGAGCCACATCCGAGCCGCACCGTTCACCTCGAGGGTGAGACGACGCGCAGCCAGACGCTTCTGCAACTGCTCGAGCTGGATGTCCACGATGTGCTCCAACTGCTCCTCGGAGAGCGAGTCGAAGATGACCACGTCGTCGAGACGGTTGATGAACTCCGGCTTGAACGCGTGGCGTACCGCATCCATGACCTGCTCCCGCGTGCCTCCGGATCCCAGGTTGGAGGTCAGGATCAAGATGGTGTTGCGGAAGTCCACCGTGCGGCCTTGACCGTCGGTCAGTCGGCCTTCGTCGAGTACTGCGAGCAAGACGTCGAACACGTCGGGGTGTGCCTTCTCGACCTCGTCGAAGAGGACCACCGAGTACGGGCGTCGTCGAACTGCTTCGGTGAGCTGGCCACCGGCTTCATAGCCGACGTATCCCGGAGGAGCACCGACGAGTCGGGCCACCGAGTGCTTCTCACCGTATTCGCTCATGTCGATGCGGATCATCGCGCGCTCGTCGTCGAAGAGGAAGTCCGCCAAGGCTTTGGCGAGCTCCGTCTTACCGACGCCGGTCGGGCCGAGGAACAGGAAGGAACCGGTGGGCCGATTGGGGTCGGCGACACCTGCTCGGGCGCGGCGAACCGCATCCGAGACGGCGACGACGGCGTCGGTCTGGCCGACGACGCGCTTGCCGAGTTCGGACTCCATGCGGAGCAGCTTCTCGGTTTCGCCTTCCATCATCCGGCCGGCGGGGATTCCGGTCCAGGCTGCGACCACGTCTGCGACGTCGTCGGGCCCGACCTCTTCCTTGAGCATCACGTCACCGTCGGAGGCAGCTCCGGAAGCGGCTGCTGCCTCTTCCAGTTCCTTCTCGAGCGCCGGGATACGGCCGTAGCGCAACTCGGCTGCCTTGCCCAGATCGCCGTCACGCTCAGCGCGTTCGGACTCTCCTCGCAGGGTTTCGAGCTGTTCCTTCAGCACGCGCACCGAGTCGATGGCCTGCTTTTCGTTCTGCCAGCGGGTGCTGAGCTGATTGAGCTTTTCGCGGTCGTCCGCGAGTTCCTGACGCAGCTTCTCGAGCCGCGCCTTGGACGCGTCGTCGGTTTCCTTCTCGAGTGCCACTTCTTCGATTTCGAGTCGGCGAACCGTGCGTTCCACCTCGTCGATCTCGACGGGACGCGAGTCGATCTCCATACGAAGTCGCGATGCGGCTTCGTCCACGAGGTCGATGGCCTTGTCCGGCAGGAACCGCGACGTGATGTAGCGGTCCGACAGCGCGGCAGCCGCCACCAACGCGGAGTCGGTGATGCGCACGCCGTGGTGCACCTCGTAGCGCTCTTTGAGGCCGCGCAGGATACCGATGGTGTCCTCGACCGAGGGCTCACCGACGAGCACCTGCTGGAAACGACGCTCGAGTGCTGCGTCCTTCTCGATGTACTTGCGGTACTCCTCGAGTGTGGTCGCACCGACCAGCCGCAGCTCACCACGGGCGAGCATCGGCTTGATCATGTTGCCTGCGTCCATCGCGGATTCACCGGTGGCTCCGGCGCCGACGATGGTGTGCAACTCGTCGATGAAGGTGATGACCTGTCCGGCACTGTTCTTGATGTCGTCGAGGACAGCCTTGAGGCGTTCTTCGAATTCACCGCGGAACTTGGCACCGGCGACCATGGACCCGAGATCCAGGGACACGACGGTCTTGCCTCGCAGCGATTCCGGGACGTCACCCGCGACGATGCGTTGGGCAAGGCCCTCCACGATCGCGGTCTTGCCGACGCCGGGCTCACCGATGAGTACCGGGTTGTTCTTGGTACGACGCGAGAGCACCTGCACGACACGGCGAATCTCGGTGTCGCGACCGATCACCGGGTCGAGCTTGCCGCTACGTGCAGCTTCGGTGAGGTCGGTGGAGTACTTTTCCAGCGCTTGGTAGGTGCCTTCGGGCTCCGGGCTGGTGACGCGAGCGCTGCCGCGGACGGTGGTGAAGGCTTCACGCAATGCGTCCTGGGTGGCGCCGTGCCGTACGAGCAACTGTGCGACGTCGGAGTCCCCGCCGGCCAGTCCGTAGAGGACGTGCTCGGTGGAGACGTATTCGTCGTCCATCTCGGTGGCGAGGTGCTGAGCAGCAGTGAGTGCCGCGAGTGCCTCACGCCCGAGTTGCGGGGTGGAGCTTGCGCCGGTTGTCTTGGGCAGGCGATCGACGATTGCCTGTGCTTCACGGTGTACGACCGTGGGGTCGACGCCTACAGCTTTGAGTAGTGGGGCAGCGATGCCGTCGGTCTGGTCGAGCAATGCGACCAGCAGATGGGCAGGCCGGATATCGGGGTTACCCGCCGACGACGCCGACTGCAGTGCAGCCGTCATCGCAGCCTGGGTCTTGGTTGTTGGTGTGAACGAGTCCACTTGTCACCTTTCTGGCGAAGTCGAACGGGAAGAGCCGCGACCGGTTGGTATTGCGACTGTGTCAATATGCTCAACGCGGACAAACTTGAGTCTATTCCGCTCAAGTTTGTTTTCGCCAGGCCGAGTTGGTTTCGTAGGTCACATTTTCAGCCGTACTAGAATTGTGGCGAGAGTTGCAGCTGGTGCGAAAGGGGGATGGATTGGATCCGACAGTGATCGCCCGTCTGCAATCCAGCCTCGATTCTCTGACCGACGACGAAGAGAGCCGTGCGCACTTCTCGGCAGTGTTCTACACCGGCCTCTTTGCGGAACATCCTCTGTACCGCTCATTGTTCCCGGCCGGGATGGAATCGCAGGGCCACCGTTTCTTCAGAGCCATCGAGTTCGTCGTGAAGAATCTGCCCCAGCATCGCCGAATCCGGAAGTTCCTCACCCAACTCGGCCGCGACCACCGTCGCTACGGCGTCGAGCGTGAGCACTACGAGGCCGCCGGCGTCGCTCTGAAGCGCGCGGTTCGGTCGATGTACGGCACGAGCGCGCACAGCCGCTACAAGTGGACGCCGGAGCTGGACGAGGCCTGGTCTCAGTTCACCGACCTCGTCGTCGGCACGATGGCCGACGGCGCCGAATCCGATACGACCCCGGCGCTCTGGGGCGCAACCGTGGTCAGCCACGAACGAGTCCTCGACGATCTGGCGATTGTTCGCCTCGAAGCCGACCCACCCATTCCGTACGGGGCGGGGCAATACGTAGGTGTTCAGATTCCCCAGCGCCCGAAAATGTGGCGGTATTACTCACCGGCGATTCCGACCAACCCTTTCGGTCAGCTCGAGTTCCACATTCGCAAGGTGTCGGGAGGATGGGTCAGCCCCGCGATCGTCAGCGAGACCAACGTCGGTGACCGCTGGGTCATGTCCACTCCCCTCGGCGGCCTCGAGGTCGACTTCACCAGCGACCGTGACGTTCTCATGATCGGGTCCGGCACCGGTATCGCTCCACTGCGGGCACAGGTGATGGAAATGTCTCAACGCGCGCACAACCCGCGCGTGCACCTGTTCGTCGGCGGCCGCTATCCCTGCGATCTGTACGACCTCGAAACCCTCTGGCACATCTCGCTCAGCAACCCGTGGTTGACCGTCGTACCGGTTTCCGAAGAACCCGAAAACCCTTGGTGGCACAACGGACCGGTGCTCGAACCACCGTTCGGAATGCACAGCCGGCTGATCGGACCGATCGGAAAAGTGGTCGCGCAGTTCGGTTCGTGGGCCGACCGTCAGGTGCAGATCTCGGGGTCACCGTCGATGATCAAGACAACCGTCTACGCCTTGCGTGCCGGCGGAACTCCGCTCGACCAGATCCGGCACGACCCGCTCTACTGACTACAGGAGTACTTTCATGGCCCAGCGAACCTGGTCGAGCACAGTCGTCGAACATCACCGTCTCCGTGAGGATCTGGCGGTTGTTCGTCTTGTCGGCGACGTCGTCCCGTTCCGACCCGGCCAGTACGTCGACGTCAGCGTCCCGCAGAATTCGCGGTTGCTCCGTCGACTCTCCCCTGCACTGCCTCCCTCACACGACGGGAAGTTGGAGTTTCACGTCAAGACGGTTCCCGGCGGTTGGGTCAGCGGTCCGATAGTCAAGGACACCCAGCCTGGCGACGTCTGGCAGATCCTCGACCCGCGCGGCAACCTGTCCGTCGACGAGAACGGCCCCACCGTCATCATGGTCGCGGGCGGAACCGGTTTGGCCCCACTCCGGTCGATCATTCTCGATCTGGCTCAGACCCCGAACCCGCCGCAGGTGTACCTCTTCTTCGGTGGCCGAACGCTTCGTGATCTCTATGCGGCGGACATGCTGTGGCTGCTCGCCGACCAGTTTCCGTGGTTGCAGCCCATTCCTGTCGTCGAAGATCTCTCCGACGGCGGCCCGCCCGACGGATGGTTCGACCGGTTGAACGTCGACATCGGATTCGGCGACGATCATCTCATCGAAGGCACGCTCGCCGACGTCGTCGCGTCGTACGGTGCGTTCACCGAACATCAGGTCCTGGTGTGCGGATCGGCGGCCATGGTTCGGTCGACGCGTGATCGATTGATCGAGGCCGGAACGCCGGCCGAGGTCATTCAGTTCGATCCGTACTGACGGTCAGTACGTCGGGTCGTTGCGAACGGTGTCGACGTCGATGCCCACTGCGCGAAGCCTGAATTTGGTGCTGTTGACCATGGATTCGCTGCCGACGACCTGGATGTCGTAGCCCGCCCAGTCCCCGAACGAGGTCACGACCTTACCGACCTTGCCGACGATGCGCCGCTTCATGCCGATCGGCGGCAGTGGCTCCGCTTCGGTGTGCCACCACGGATTCTCGTCTTCTTCGGAGACCGGGATGATCGTGAGCCACGGGTACTTCTCTGCCAGCTTCCACAGATGTGGAAGGTCGTAGAGATCGCACGGATGCTGTCCGGAGTAGAACAGGTGGACCTTGCGGGTGTTGCCGCGTCGGATCAGCTCGAGTATCTGAGCGCGCAGCGGAGCCACTCCGGTTCCCGACGCGATCATCAAAAGGTCCTTGGAGTTCTCCGGAATCCCCAAGGCGCCGATGGGCGAACCGACCACCCAGGTGTCACCGACAGCGGTCTGGTTCACCATGACCGGGCTGACCCACCCGCCGGTGACCTGGCGGATGTGGAACTCGAGGATTCCGGTCCCGTCGTACGGCGTGGCCGGAGAGAGGTAGCGCCACATCCGTGGCCTCGCGGCGACCTGCACGCTGACGTACTGACCGACGCGGTACTCCATCGTCTGGTCGAGTTGCAGCCGCACGACGGCGACGCCCTTGATGACCGGGCGGCATTCGATGACCGTGGCACTCCACGCGGGCGGACCGTCTTCCGCGTTGGCGGCGTCCATCATCGCTGCCGAGATGATCGCGAGCGCGTTGCGCCACGCGCTGTCGACCTCGTCTGTCCACATTTCGGCGCCACCGAAAGTCTCGAGTGCTTCGATCAAGGCATTGCCGACTGCCGTGTAGTGCTCGTCGGTGACGCCGTACTTACGGTGATCGCGGCCGAGCTGAGCGAGGTACTCGAGTATCGCGTCGGACTCGTCGAGGCGTTCGACGACGTGAGCGATAGCGCTGACAAGCCGGTCACGCTGCACATCCATCGCTGCCGGAAAGAACTCCCGGGTTTCGGGCGATCGAGCGAACAGGATCGAATAGAAGGTACGGGCGAGCCGTTCCGGACCATCTTCTACCGCAGCGACGGATTTGAAGCTCGACCGGACCAGAGAGATTGCTTGCGAATCCACGCTCATCCTCGTCCCGACTAGACGCGGCAAGACCCGCCGCGGAATTTCGTCTGCAGCTTATGTCACAAATGTCTGACTCGTAAATCATTCTGGACAAGTGTCACAATGCGACCCCATTTCGCGGTGTGACCGTCCCTTTCTTATTCTTGCGTGCAAGATAAACAAGAGCTTCGACACTCTCGATCGCCGAGCTAACGTTCAGCGAAATCTCAACCAGCCAAACAGGAGTCGTGCCGTGGATTTTGTTCGACAGGACGAATTGCCCACCGATAGCGGGCTTACGTCCCAGATCGCCTCCACTACCCCGACGCTGACCGAGCTTCAACGTCGGGAACTCGAGTGCGTCGAATTTTTCGACTCTCCGGAACTGGGCCACCTCCCGACGTCTCGGCGGCGTGAGGCCTTGCGTGAACTCCATCGGACCGGCACCTACACGCACACAGCGGAGGAATTGCTCGTCGGCGCCAAACTCGCGTGGCGAAACCACGCCAGGTGCGTCGGTCGCGCGCATTGGCGGACCCTCAAACTCATCGACGCGCGCGATGCCGTCACGGCTTCCGCTCTCGCCGAAGCATGCTGGGAGCACCTGCGACTGTCGACCAACGGCGGCGCTCTGCAGTCGGTCGTGACGGTCGGACCACTCCCCCGCGAGGACGGTCAGGAGTACCGAATCCTCAGCCCGCAACTGATCCGCTACGCCGGCTACCGGCAGCCTGACGGCACCATTCTGGGCGACCCGTGGCACGTCGATCTGACTGCTCAGGTCACCGCGATGGGGTGGAAGGGCGCCGGTACGCCGTTCGACGTTCTCCCCGTACTGATTTCGGTTCCCGACGAACCCCTGCAGTACTTCGACGTCCCGACCGACCTGATTCTCGAGGTCGAGATCGAGCATCCCGAATACAGCTGGTTCGCTGATCTGGGGCTTAAATGGCATGCCGTCCCTGCGGTCTCGGACATGAACCTCGACATCGGCGGAATCGTTTATCCCTGCACGCCGTTCAGTGGTTGGTACGTCAGCACCGAGGTAGGCGCACGCAACTTCAGCGACACCGATCGCTACAACATGTTGCCCACCATCGGAGCGATGATGGAGCTCGACATGAGCCACGACCGCACGCTCTGGAAGGACCGCGCACTGGTCGAACTGAACCGTGCAGTTATCCACAGCTACCGCAAGGCCGGCGTCATCATGGTCGACCATCACACTGTCGCAAAGCAATTCATCGATCACATCGCGCGTGAGGACAAGGCCGGGCGCAAGTGCCCGACCGACTGGTCATGGGTGAACCCGCCCATGTCCAGCTCGCTCACGCCGACGTTCCACCGCCTGTACGACGAGCCCGATCTCGACATCCGGCCCAATTTCGTGACAAAAAAGAAGAAGGGCACCGACCAAGGCCGGTGCCCCTTCCACAACTGATCGCGCTCAGAAGGGGATCTGCCCCAATCCGACGCCGACCACGAGCATCGTGATCGAGATCAGGCCCGCTCGCCACAGAACCTTCTTGTGGTGATCCGCCAGAGAAACACCGGCGAGTGTGACCAGTAGCAGGATCGCCGGGACCAGCGGGCTCTGCATGTGCACGGCCTGCCCGGTGATCGAGGCGCGCGCCATCTCCACCGGCTCGATGCCGTACTGCGCTGCAGTCTCGGACAGCACCGGCAGCACACCGAAGTAGAACGCGTCGTTGGTCATGAAGAACGTGAGCGGGATACTCAGGACGCCCGTGATGACGGCGAGGTGCGGGCCCATCGCGTCGGGGATGACCTGCAGCAGCCATTCTGCCATCGCCTCGACCATGCCGGTTCCCTGGAAAACGCCGGTCAGCACCGCTGCTGCCAGCACCATCGCGACCACCGAGACGATGCTCGACGAATGGCGTGCGATTGCTTCACCCTGATCCTTGACCGCCGGGAAGTTCACCGCGAGGGCGATCGACGACGCGATCATGAACAGCACCGGGATGGGCAGGATGTCCATCACGAGTACGACGAGAAGGATCGTCGTCAGCGCAGCGTTGAACCAGAGCAATTTCGGCCGCAAGGTGTCCCGCTTGGGGTCGAGGCCGTCGATGAATCGTCCGGTGTCGCCGCCGTCGTCCTCGGAGTCGTTCGAGCCGCCGGTGCCGGCGCTACCGGTGCTGGAACTTCCACCGTTTCCGACCTTTTCGAGGATGCGCTCAGAAGTCAGGACCAAAGTCCCGATCCTGCGGCGCTCCATGATCCCGAGGTGAATCGCGAATCCGAGCACCATGATCAGGCCGACGATCAACGACGGCACCATCGGCACGAACACGTCGGAGGGTGAGAGTCCCAGCGCGCTCGCGGCCCGGACGGTCGGGCCGCCCCACGGAATGATGTTCATCGTCGCGTTGGACAGGCCGGCGATCACCGTCAGAACGACGGGACTGACACCGAGTTTGAGGTAGAGCGGAAGCAGCGCCGAGGTCACGATGATGAAGGTCGTCGAACCGTCTCCGTCCAGCGAGACCACCATCGCGAGCACTGCGGTTCCGACCACGAGCCTCATCGGATCGTCTCGCACCATCCGCAGGATGAGCTTGACCAGCGGATCGAAGAGGCCGACGTCGATCATGATTCCGAAGAAGATGATCGCGAAGAACAACAGCGCCGCGGTGGGTGCGAGCGACTTGATGCCGTCGGTGATCATGTCGCCGATTCCGAGGCCGGCCCCGGCAAGTAGTCCGAAGGCCACCGGAACCAGAGTCAGTCCCACCACCGGGGTCGCGCGTTTGGTGAGAATCAGGAACATGAACACCGCAACCATGAGGAAGCCGAGTGTGACGAGCATGATGAACTCCTTTAGTGCTGAATTGCCGAGAAAAACGGCACGGCAAATCGAGCCGGTGACCTTCGTGGAGGTGAAACGAAACTTCGGTAGTGCTCAGTTGATGCCGGGCGGATCGAGTGTTGCGTCGACGAACCGGGATTGATCGATGAGGAATGCGGAGAACTCGGGTTCGGTGAGAACTGCACTGTTCCAACCGTTTCGGCGAGACAGCTCGTTCCAGCGCGGGCTTGCCGCCAGATCCCGCACCAAATTCTGCAAGTGCTGACGCTGATCGTCCGTCAGGCCCGGCGGCGCCATGAGACCCCGCCAATTGGTGAACGTGACGTCGACGCCAGACTCCGCCATCGTGGGCGCATCCACCGCCGGGGTACGGGCCGGCGAACTGACCGCAAGGACCCGAACCGTGCCTGCCGCAATTTGATCGAGGTATTCACCGATACCGGTGGCGGCTACGTCGACCTGCCTCGTGAGCAGTGCGGGAAGCAGTTCGCCGCCGCCGTCGTAGATGCGGTACGGGGAGCGCGACGGATCGACGCCGACCGCCCGTGCGAACAGAAGGCGGAACAACCCGTCCGGTCCACCTTCACTCGAACCACCGCCGATCGAGATCGACGACGGATCCGCCACCCAGGCCTGCGTCAGATCGGCGAGAGTTTTGTACGGTGAATCTGCTGGAACCAGTAGCGCTTCCGGTTCTTCGACGAGTCTCGCAATCGGTGTCACGTCGGCAAGTGTGTGCTCGGACGGCAGTATCTCGAGCGAACCGAGAACTCCGAGCCCCATGACCATGAGTAGGTCGGGATTCCCGCTTTCGAGAGCCAACCGGTTGAGTCCGACGATGCCGCCCGATCCGGGCAGCACAACGACGTCGGCGTCGACGGTCCCTTCGTCGGCCAGTGCTTGCACCATGGTCCGGGCGGTCAGGTCGTAACCACCACCGGCCACCGAGGGCACCAGTACGCGCAGTTCTTCGGAACTCTCACCCGCTCGGCCACCGGCGAAGAAGGACTCGACCGGAGTGCATCCGGTCGAGAGCACGAGAGTCATCGCGCAGGCACCGAGCAGGGCGATATGCCTGCTCAGCCGCTTCGATGTGCTCATGGCTTCGTCCTTGTCTGCCGGTACCGATGTGTGAACAGGTTTCATACTGACGCACTTTGTGACTGGGGTCACCATTGGGAAAGCAAATTGATTTGTGCTCATTGTGCTCACGAACGGCCACTTTCCCGGCATCGAACTGAAGGCTAGGGTCTGGCTGGTGTCCTCAGGAAACGAGCAGGCGGAGCGAGAGAGCAAGTCGTCTCTGTTTGCCCGACTGTTTCGCCGCCGGCACACTCTGGCGACACAACTTCTCGAACTGCAACTTCTGATCGTCGTTGCAGTTCTCGTGTGCGTCACCGCCCTCTCCCTCGCACAGTCGTCCGCGAGTTTCCAACGCGAGGAGGGACGTCGCGCACTCTCGGCAGCGGAATCGCTCGCAGCCAATCCGGCAGTACGCGAGCTACTCCCCCAGGCGCAGACCCGTCTCCGCTCCGGACTACAAGGTTCGGTCGACTCGGTACGCGCCATCTCGGGCGTCACCTACGTCTCGCTTGCCGACGCCGACGGCAGTGTCGTCATTTCGACGCGTCCCGGTGATGTCGGCATCGACGCACGTCAGACGGAGGATCGGTCGTGGACGGGTTTGGTCGACACGCCCTCCGGCAAGGCCGTGGAGGCGCACGTTCCGATTCTCGGCAGCGAAGGAGCGATTACCGGAACCGCGATCGTCGGCATCGAGTACCCCTCGATCTGGACACGGCTGCTGCAGTCTGCACCGAATCTCCTGGTATACCTCGCGGTGGCATCCCTTCTCGGCGGCGTCGGGTCGATCCTGTTGGCCCGCAGGGTAAAACGGCAAACCCTCGGCATGGAAGCCGGCGAGATCCTGGACCTGGTTCGCCAACGTGAAGCAATGCTGCGCGGTCTCAAGGAAGGCGTCATCGCATTCGACGCGCAGGGAAAGGTGGTGCTGATGAGCGACAGTGCCCACCAACTCCTCGACATCCCACGCGGCAGCGCCGGTAGATCGGTGCGGGACCTCGGTCTCGACGACCGCCTCCAGAGTGTACTGACCTCCGGCACAACCGAATCCGATCAGTTGGTTCTTGTCGGCGATCGCCTGCTCGTCCTCAACACCGTCTTGATCGAATCGAAAGGCCGCACCATCGGGTCGGTCACCACTTTCCGCGACCGCACCGAATTGCGCTCCGTGGAAGAAGAACTCGACGTGACCAAAACCAGCACCGACGCACTACGCGCCCACATCCACGAGTTCGACAATCAACTGCACACCATCTCCGGCCTCATCCAGCTCGGCGAGTATGACGAGGTGGTCGGCTACGTCGAGGGTCTGACCATGGAGCGCGCGCAGGTCAGCGCGACCGTGACCGAGAAGATCGCCGACGTCGGCACCGCCGCACTCGTGATCGCCAAGATAGGCGCCGCTGCACAGGGGTTGGTCACGGTCGAGCTGGCGGCGGACACGCATCTGGAACCGGTGGACCGCAGACTCGGACGAGATCTCGTGACAGTGGTCGGAAACCTCGTCGACAATGCCGTCGACGCCGTCGGCGAGATGCCGGAAGCCTCGCGCCGCAAGGTTCGGTTGTCGATTCGGGGCCGTGGCACCGCGGTCGAAGTTCGGGTCGAGGACGCCGGCCCCGGTATCGCGCCGGAGAATCGCGACAGGGTGTTCGGCCAGGGCTGGAGCACCAAGGGACAATCGAGCGACGGACACGGTTTCGGTTTGGCGCTGGTGCGCCTGACGTGTCGTCGGCGGGGCGGCGACGTCACCGTGAGCACTCGTTCGGCAGAGGACATCGAGTGGACTGTCTTCAGCGCAGTCCTACACGACGGAGAGGGCGCATGATCCGGGTACTGGTGGTCGACGACGACTTCATGGTGGCGAAGGTGCACAGCGGATTCGTCTCGCGGATAGACGGTTTCGAAGTGTGCGGCGTTGCCCATTCGGCCGAGACCGCGCTGGCCGCAGTCGGTGAGTTGCAACCCGACCTGGTTCTTCTCGACGTCCACCTGCCCGGCACCACCGGACTCGATCTGATCGCCCCGTTTCGCGAGCTGGCACCGGAGCTGGATGTTCTTGTCATCACTAGTGAGCGTGAGGCCGGCTCGGTCAAGAAAGCGCTGCGCAGCGGCGTCGTGCATTACCTGATGAAGCCCTTCACGTTCGAGGTTCTCCGTGAGCGTCTCGAGCGGTACCGATCGACATATGCGAATCTCGACAGCTCCGGCGAAGCAGAACAGACAGCAGTGGACGAGGCCTTCGGTGTGGCAGGTGGCGCGCCCGGGGCGTCGTCCCACAAAGGTTTGCCCAAAGGACTCAGTCCTGAGACCCTTCAGCTGGTCGAGGCAGCACTACGAGACGAAACCGAACCCGCCTCGGCCACAGATATTTCCGAGAGGGTCGGCATCTCACGCGCGAGCGCGAGGCGCTACCTCGAATACCTCTACGAAACCGGGCGGTCCACCACTTCGCTGAAATACGGAGTGGTGGGCCGCCCGGAACGTCGTTACGTCTGGAAACGCTGACCCTTCGCTACCCGACGCTGGTTCCTAGACCGCGCGGGCGCTGGTCTCCCAGTACCGCGCACGCAGCGCCTTCTTGTCCAGCTTGCCCAGCGGTGTCAGCGGAAGGGAATCCACGAAGTCGATGCTCTTGGGAGCGTGAACCGAACCCTTGGCCGCCTTCACCTTGTCGACCAGTTCCTCGGTGTCGACGGTCAGTCCGGCACGAAGTACGACACAGGCCTTGACGGCTTCGCCCCACTTGTCGTCCGGCACACCGACTACCGCCACCGACGCGACGGACGGGTGCGCCGAGATCACGTCTTCGATTTCGCGGGGGAACACGTTGAAACCACCGGTCACGATCATGTCCTTCTTGCGATCGACGATGGACATGAACCCGTCCTTGTCCTTGCGCGCGATGTCGCCGGTGTGCAGCCAACCACCCCGGAACGCCTCAGCGGTTTCGGCCGGCTTCTTCCAGTAGCCCTTCATGATCAGCGGGCCACGGACGCAGATCTCACCGAGTTCTCCCTGCGGCACCTCGTTGAGGTCGTCGTCGAGCAACCGGACGTCGAGCCACGGCACCGGACGCCCACACGTGGCGAGGCGGGCCGGATCGTCGGCGAGGTGTTCTTCCTTGCGCAGCACCGAAATAGTCATGCCGCACTCGGTCTGACCGTAGAACTGGAAGAAGATCTGACCGAACTTCTTGATGCCCTCCTGCAGTCTGGCGGGAGACATCGCGGACGCTCCGTAAAACAGCGTCTGCAAACTCGAGACGTCCCGCTTGGGCAGATCGGGGTGGTCCATGAGCATGTAGATCATGGTGGGCACCAACATGGTTGCCGTGATCTTGTGCTTCTCGATCGCTTCGAGCACAGCACCTGGCTCGAAGGCAGGCAGGACGATCAACGCACCGCCGCGCAGCAAGGTCGGGATGAAGAACGCTGCACCTGCGTGTGAGAGTGGCGTGCAGATGAGGAAGCGGTTGTCCTCGGGCCACTGCCACTCCGACATCTGGATCTGATTGAGCGCAGCACCCGAACGGAAGGATCCGACAACACCTTTGGGCTTGCCGGTCGTTCCACCGGTGTAAACCATGCTGCTGGCGTCTTCGGCGTCGACGTGCGCTGCCTTCAGCGGCGCGGGCTCGAACGTGGCAGCCAGCGCGAGGATGTCGATTCCCACCTCGGACGGCCCCATCGAGAGCACGTTGGTCAACGAGGGTGACGACGCCTTCAACTCGGCGGCACGCTCTTCGAAGGCATTGGGATCGAAGATCAGCGTCTCGATCTCGGCGTCGTCGACGATGTACTTGTGGTCGTCGAGCGATCCCATCGGGTTCAAGGCGCTCGCCCGGCAGCCGGTGATCATGGTCGCGCCCATACTGATCAGAACCTCGGGGCGATTCTTCGACAGCATCGCGGTGCTGGTGCCCTGAGTGATTCCCAAAGACGCGAGCGCCTGGGCGAAGCAGCTGATCTGATCGCGCATCTGACCGCCGGTGAGGATCACGTCGCCGAGGTACAGCGCGGGCTTGTCGTGATTGCGTTCCAGAGCGGTGATGAGCAGGTCCGGACCGTATACCGGTCGGTGCAGGTCAGCGAACTCGTCTGTCATCTGGTCTTCCTTCTGCTCGGCGCGTGCAGTCATCGAGATGTGCTCCCGGTCACGGATACGATATCCAGAATTGCACAAAACTGGAACAGGTTCCACCTCTTCGATCGAATCCGAGAATGCTCCCGATCAGCGGGAAGCCCGTCGTCACCCGCGAGAGCGGTGGTTAGCGTCGATGTACCCACCGAGACGACAGCGTCTCGGTCGCGTCCAACGGAGAGTGTCATGACTACCAACCTCGGTACCGCCCACTTCACGGCAACTGCTCCGCGTACTGCCACCACGCTCCTCTCCGATTTCGACTCGTTGTACGGCACCGTGCGCTCGGCACCCGACGGGGCCGTCGTCGAGCAGGACGTCGTGTTCTTCGGACGCCCCGATCCAGGCGCACTGCTCACCGGATCCGTGAGGGCGCTGAGTTCGACACTCGAGCGGATCACCGAATACCACGACCAGACCGGGCATCTGGTGGCCGAGGTCTTCGTCCGGGAAGCCCCGACAGCGGGCACCGGAACCGATTCCGTTGCCGCCCTTGCTGATTTCGCTGCTCGTCGTTACGGCTCGGCGTCACTACGACGCTTCCGCGGACGTTGCACCGCGACTTCCACGGGAACAGATCTGCACTGCTCCGTGACAGTGCTCGCGACGTACGAGAAGGACCACGAGAGCGTGGCCGACGTAGCTCTGGTCGCCACCGATCCCGCTGGGGTCGTCACTGCCCGGGCCTGGGCGACTTACGCGATCGACGATGTGGCGACACTCGCGAGCTGAATCTCTGCAGGTCACCGAGTAGGCGTTCCATCCAGCGGGAACTGCCGTATCTCCAGCGGACGCTTCGTCGTTGTATGAGACGGATCACATCACTGGAGCGTCGCAAGACGCGGCTCGGAGGAAGACATGGCACTCGGAACCGGCCCACTCACCACTACGGACACCCCGACGCAGACGGGCGCCGGCGAGGAAATTCGAGAAATCGAAGCGGCAGCGCCTCCCGCACGGTTCGCACGTGGATGGCACTGCCTCGGACTGAGCAATACCTATCGCGACGGTCAGCCCCACCAGATCGAGGCATTCGGCACCAGCCTTGTCGTCTTCGCCGACAGCAAGGGCGACATCAAGATTCTCGACGCATACTGCCGCCACATGGGTGGCAACCTTGCTCACGGAACCGTCAAGGGCGATTCGATCGCCTGCCCGTTCCACGACTGGCGTTGGGGCGGTAACGGAAAATGTACGGCGATCCCCTACGCACGACGCGTTCCGCCGCTGGCCAAGACGCGGGCATGGATCACTCTCGAGAAGAACGGTCAGCTGTTCGTCTGGCACGATCCCCAGGGAAATCCCCCGCCCGCCGAGGTCACGATCCCCGACATCGAGGGCTTCGGAAGCGATGAGTGGAGCGCCTGGAGCTGGAACACGCTCACCATCGAAGGCTCTCATTGCCGCGAAATCGTGGACAACGTCGTGGACATGGCCCACTTCTTCTACGTTCACTACTCGTTCCCCAAGTACTTCAAGAACATCTTCGAAGGTCATGTCGCGAGCCAGTACAT
Organism: Rhodococcus sp. IEGM 1302; assembly: GCF_030056935.1. Taxonomy (NCBI): domain Bacteria; kingdom Bacillati; phylum Actinomycetota; class Actinomycetes; order Mycobacteriales; family Nocardiaceae; genus Rhodococcus; species Rhodococcus sp. IEGM 1302. The sequence goes on from NZ_JASHKY010000006.1 coordinate 94,916, forward strand.
GGAATCGGTGGGACGTGAGGACGTCATCAGCGGCACCAACTACGGCGATCCCAACGCTGTGCTCCGTTCGGATGCTTCATATTTCGGACCGTCGTACATGATCGACTGGATCAAGAGCGAAGCCAACGGGCAGATCATCGAGACCGTCCTGATCAACTGCCACTACCCGATCTCGAACAATGCGTTCGTCCTGCAGTACGGCGCGATGGTCAAGAAGCTACCCGGTATGGACGACGAGTCCACTGCCGCGATGGCCGCGCAGTTCACCGAGGGCGTCGAGATGGGATTCCTTCAGGACGTGGAGATCTGGAAGAACAAAGCTCCGATCGACAACCCCCTGCTCTCCGAGGAGGACGGCCCGGTTTACCAGTTGCGTCGCTGGTACAACCAGTTCTACACCGACGTCGAGAATGTCACGGAAGACATGACGAAGCGCTTCGAATTCGAGATCGACACCACCCGCGCAGTGGAGAGCTGGAAGCGGGAAGTCGCCGAAAACGTTGCCGCACGCGACGCCCAGGCACTCGAGACAACCTCCTGATCCGCAGTCGAAAACACTGCTGAGACAACCAGACTGGATGCAAGGAACAACATGACGTACGAAGTGCTCGAACAGATCAACGCGATGGCCGACGACATCTTCGCCGAAGGCATCGAGGCCGAGCGGATCGGCCGGGTGGCCGACGACACCGCCAAGAAGATGAAGGCAATCGGTTCCATCCGCATGCTGCAGCCCAAGGAACATGGCGGCATGGAGGCGCATCCGCGCGAATTCGCCGAAACCGTCATGCGGATGGCTTCACTGAACCCGTCGGCCGGCTGGGTCCACGGGATCGTCGGAGTTCACCCGTGGCAACTCGCGTTCGCGGATCCCAAGGTGCAGCAGGAGATCTGGGGATCCGATCCCGACACCTGGATGGCATCGCCGTACATGCCCGGCGGAATGTGTATCCCCACCGACGGCGGCTACAAGTTCTCCGGTCGCTGGCAGTTCTCCTCCGGTACCGACCATTGCGACTGGGCATTCCTCGGCGCGATGGCGTGTGACAAGGACGGCAACATGGAGATGCCGCCGCGCATGCTCCATGTGATCATTCCGCGCACCGACTACGAGATCATTGAAGACTCGTGGGATGTCATGGGACTTCGCGGCACCGGCTCCAAGGATCTCGTAGTCAAGGATGCGTATGTCCCCGATTACCGCGTCATGGACTGCGACGAGGTCATCGACGGCACGGCAGTGCGCAAGTACGGGCGCACCGAGACGCTGTACCTCATGCCGTGGTCGAACATTTTCCCCCTCGGAATCACCGCCGCCACGATTGGCATCTGCGAGGGAATGCTCTTCCACGCCAACGAGTACCAAGCCGATCGCATCAACGCGCAGGGCACGGCGATCAAGGACGACCCGTACACCTTGTTCGCCATCGGTCAGGCAACCGCCGACATCCGGGCTGCGCGCGACACCCTGCTTGCCAACGTCGACCGCATGTGGGATCGAGTGGACGCTGGCAAGGAAGTGACCTTCGAGCAGCGCGCGGAGGGACGTCAGACTCAGGTACAGGCCGCCTGGCGCGCCGTCAACGCAATCGATCAGGTCTACCCACGCTGCGGTGGCAACGCATTGCGGATGGACAAGCCGCTTCAGCGATTCTGGCGCGATGCTCATGCTGGACAGCATCACGCAATTCACGTGCCGAGCACCGTTTTCCACGCCGCATCACTGAGCCGTCTCGGCGCAGACCCGCAGGGTCCGCTGCGGGCGATGATCTGATCAGACTTCGACACAAGAAATCGACAGGAAAAAGACACGATGACACGCACTGACATCAAGGGACTTGGCTACGTCAAGATCTCGACCAACGACATGGCACGTTGGCGCACTTTCGCTTTCGACGTTCTCGGCTTCGCCAAGGGCAGTGGGCCGGACGAGAACGCGCTCTACCTACGACTCGACGAGCGTGCTGCTCGCATCGTCGTCGTCGAGGGTGAGCGCGACGAGATCGTCAACATCGGTTGGGAGGTCGCCGACCACGCCGCACTGCGCCGCGTTCAAGAAGCACTCGAAAAGAACGGCACCGAGGTCGAGCAGCTTTCGCTCGCCGAAGCAGATGCTCGACGGGTCGAAGAGGTCATCGCCTTCACCGATCCCGGCGGAGCAGCCATCGAGGTCTTCCACGGAGCGATCCTCGACCACAGCCCCGTGGTGACGCCCTTCGGCGCTCGATTCGTCACCGGCTCACAGGGTCTCGGCCACGTCGTACTCCCCGTCATGGACAGTGCTGCGAGCTTCGACTTCTACACCGAGGTGCTCGGCTTCTACCCGCGCGGCGCCTTCCGCCTGCCGGCCCCGCCTGAATTCGGGCCGCTGCGAATCCGTTTCATGGGCGTCAACGAGCGTCACCACAGCTTGGCCCTGTGCCCGGCACCGCACGGCGGCGCACCCGGCCTGATTCACATCATGGTCGAGGTGGACACCCTCGACGCCGTCGGCCAGGCACTCGACCGCGTGATGAAGGACGGATTCTCCGTGTCGTCGACCCTGGGTCGTCACACCAACGACAAGATGATCTCCTTCTACGTCCGCGCACCCGGCGGCTGGGACATCGAGTTCGGCACCGAGGGCGCGAGGGTGGATCAGGACTCGTACTCCTCCGAGGAGATCACCGCTGACAGCTACTGGGGCCACGACTGGTCCGGAAGCGAACCACTGGCAGCTATGTAGTACCCGCCGGTGGCGATCAATACCTGCCGGTGGCGATGTAATACCTGCCAGTAGTTAAACGACGAGGGGGTTTGCGCGAGCATTCGCGCAAACCCCCTCGTCGTTTCCACCGCGACGCGCCCGAAAACAGACCGGTGATCCACTTCACAAATCCGTAACTCTATGACACTATTTCTAATTGAAATAGCCAGTTCACTGGTTGTGGAGCTCTAAGAGAAGTGAGGTACACGATGACACTGCAGGCTGTGGATGCTTTAGGCGCCGATTCGGCCCCGACAGCAATTCTCGATCGCGTCTCGCTGGTTCTCGACGCCTTCGACGGTCCCGGCAGGTTGACGCTCGCTCAAGTCGTTCGGAGCACAGGCCTTCCCCGCTCGTCTGCCCACCGCATGCTCGAACGTCTCGTCTCGATGCGTTGGCTGCGTCGCGACGGCCGTGACTACGAACTCGGTATGCGCCTCGTCGAACTGGGATCGCTCGCGGTTCATCAGGACCGCCTCCACGCTGCAGCCATGCCGCTTCTCCATGAGCTCTACCGAGTCACCGGATTTGTGGTTCACCTCGGCATCCTCGACGGGCCCGATGTGGTCTACATGGAGAAGATCGGCGGACGCCTCGCCGCCGCAGTGCCGACGCGTGTCGGTGGTCGACGCCGCGCCGAGACCACTGCGATCGGTCAGGCACTGCTCGCGTTCGGTTCGCCGAAGTCCTCGGGCTACGCACTGCCCCACCTCGCCAGAATCCGCGAGTCCGGGGTGGCCTTCGAATCCGGAAACGGCCTACCGGGATTCAGCTGTCTTGCGGCACCGATCGGCCCCATCGGCCGCGCCGTCGCCGCGGTATCCATCTGCGCGCCGTCGAAGGCCCTCCGCCTCGACCACGTCAGCGCAGCGCCGGTCCGTATGGCGGCCGCTGCAATTTGGCGAGGCATCGACGGCGGATCGCTGAGCGTCACTCCGACTTTGCAACGTCGTCATCTGCTGCGCAACATGCCGACCGCAGCCGGGGCCTGACTCAGATACTCGAACCGTTGCCGGTGAGCCCGGCTTGCTCGAGCGCCAACACGTACTCCTCGACGTTCTTCCATTTGCCAGGCGTCGAGGGCAACGGTGATCCCAGTCGGTCGTGCTCGGCGACGTTCGCGAACTCGGCGGTCGCACGATCGATGTCGTCGAGCAGTTCGCGAGCAAGTTCGATCTCGGCTCGGAAGTACCGTTCCGACCATCGCAACGTCATGACCGGGAACGACCAGGCCGGCTCGTTCTCGGCATGATCTGCGTGGAGTTTCGCGCGTCGAATCTGCTCTTCGACATTGGCGATGTGGGCTTCCACCAGCGCCTTCAGTCGCTCGGGCTCGTTGAGGTGTCCCATCCACAGACGCAACATCACACCGTGCTTGAGCACCGGAACTTCCACCGGTGCCTCCCGTGACCACGTCCGGACGGCGTCGGTTCCTGACTGAGTAATGGAGTAAAGGCGCTTGCCTCGCACCCCTGGTTCGGAGACGACCCGGGACTCCACGAACCCGATGCTTTCGAGCTTCTTCAGTTCTGCGTACACCTGGCTGATGGACGGGCTCCAATAGAAGAAGCCGACACTCCAGTCAGCCCACTTCTTCAAATCGTTTCCGGTCAGCTCCTCCCCGAACGTCAGCATCCCGAGCACTGCCCAGCTGGTAGCGGGAAGTCCTCGGGACACGTCATCAGGTTCGGACATGCCCGAAGTCTAACAATCACTGGTCATTTGCTGGTTTCGTAGAATCCGAACGGACCGCTGAGCGGGATCAAATTTGCTCGAAACCCCTCCACCTGCCACTCGGTCGGTCCTGACCCGTGCCGAGAAGCCATTGCTGCCATTGAGTGGGACTGCCGCTGGATTACGGCCGCGGCGCCACACATCGTTGCTTCTGAAGCTGTTTGCAGAGTTTTGAACAAAAGATTTGAACAAGGAGACGACATGACCGTGGAAAACGCCGAGCCGCCAGTTCTGGACGGACGCACACTTCGCAACGTGATGAGCAATTTCTGCACCGGCGTCACCGTCATCACCGCTCACGACGGAAATTCACCCCTCGGTTTCACCTGCCAGTCCCTGGTCTCGGTATCGCTTGATCCCCCGTTGCTCTCGTTCTGCCCGGCGAAGACGTCGACAAGTTGGCCGAAGCTTCGCGAAACGGGAACTCTCTGCATCAATGTTCTCGCCCACGATCAGCAGGACATGTGTTCGGCGTTCGCTCGCGGCGGGACGGACAAGTTCCTCGGCGTCGAGTGGGATGCCGCCGGCAACGGTGCTCCGGCGCTGAGCGGCGCGCTCGCCCGCATCGAAGCAACGGTCGAGCAGGAGCACGACGCCGGTGATCACACCATCGTCGTCGCACGCATCACCGATCTGAACGTGCTGCGCCACGACGGTCCGCTTCTGTTCTACCGCGGCGGGTTCGGACGCTTCGACGCCTGAGTGCTCAGGCTGTCCCGCTGCGTGGGAGATGCCGGCGCCGAATCGAGCCCGCACCGATAGCGTCCGAAGTAGTTGTCAGACCCTGAACTTCTCGACTGATCGGACTAACTCGATGACCACTCTCGAACCAGACACCACGGCCGCGATCACGGCGACGGTTACCACCTACCTCGACGCCGTGGCTCGCGGATCGTCAGCGGACATCGCCGCCCTCTACGCCGAGAACGCGACGCTCGAAGACCCGGTCGGCAGCGAACCCCGCGTCGGCAAGGCCGCGATCACCGAGTTCTACGGCGCTCTCGAGGGCGGTTCGCAAGAGACGGAACTGCTTACCTTGCGGGTGAGCGGATCCAGCGCGGCCTTCCACTTCCGCGTCGTCACACCGGTGGGCGATCAGGTCTACGAGGTCGAGCCGATCGACGTCATGACTTTCGACGAGGACGCCAAGATCACGAGCATGCGCGCCTTCTGGTCACCGGCCGATCTGATTGCACGCTGATGCGTCAGGTCAGTTGCCGCAACTGCGGAAATCGCGTCCTCGTCGAGAAGTACAGCGAAGCGCACACCAGCGTCCAATGGCTCGAAGAGTCGCAGGAAGTGTGCCCGGAGTTGGGTCGCGTGAACAGCCGTGCCAACGCTCAACGGACGTGTGGCGCTCTGCGCCAGACGATCAACGACCTTGCCGACGCCGGTGAGCTGGAGATGAGCCTGCGCAGCTACCCGGTGCCGGGCAAGCTGTCCTGAACGCTTCCGCGTAGCATTTCGGCGAACATGCGCGCCGATTCCAGGTCGTCGGCGTTCGGCCGCCCCTTCCGGATACCGCCGAACGGCTTGAACGGGAGATAGGTATCCCACGCACGGGACGAGAAGGCTGCGACCACATCGAAGCCCTTCTGTTCGAGCAACTGAACCAGTGGACGCGAGAAGCGATGAATCCCCTTGTCAGGAAAACCACTGGTGGCGAAGACAAAAGCCTTGGATCGCCGTTCTTCGGGGAGTGCCTCGACGAACGAGCGTAAATCTGCGTGGTACGAGCGTAGGTAGATGCCGGAGCCGAACCCCACGAGGTCGTAGTCGGCGAGCTGCGCGGCGTCGATGTCACCGGGCTCGACCACGCGAGCATCGAGAACTTCTCCGATGACGTCGGCGATCAGCTTCGTATTGCCATGGGAGACAGAGGTACACACGATGATTGCTTTCATCGGCTGAGTTCTCTCATTTTGGACATACGCATCCCTCCGCCTGGTTTGTCACTGACAGTTCCAGGATAGAGGCCCCGGCGAAGCTACGGAGAAGGGTGGCGATGGGGAATGATGCCGGTATGTCAGCACGATTGAAGGGGCGAAGACGTGCGGTGAACGCGCTGCTCGTCGACGTCGAACGATGGGCCGCTGAGCACGATGACGTCAAAGCTGTAGCGCTGGTCGGGTCCTACGCGCGCGGCGCGGAGCGTATGGCGAGTGATCTTGATCTGATGATCCTGGCCGACGACGCGAACGCGCTCGCAAATGAAGACTGGTTCGACCGGCTCCGCCCCGACGCGCGATTCATCAGAGCCGCCAACTGGGGACCCGTCCGAGAACGACGCTTCCGCCTACGGTCCGGTCTTCTCGTCGAACTGAATTTCGCGAGCGAGAGCTGGGCCGACCTTCCGCTCGACGCGGGCACTCGACGCGTCCTCGAAGACGGCCACCGAATCCTGTACGACACCGGGCCTCTTCGCGTCGCTACGAGCGCGGGAAGAACTGCTCGATGAGCACCAAGACGGTCTTCGAGACCTTGGCCGCCGAAATAAACGCGCTGCGCGGCTCTCCCGTCGTCGCGATCGACGGCGTCGACGGGAGCGGCAAGACGACATTCACGAAAAGTCTTGCAGCACAGCTAAATGAACGCCCCGCCATTGTGATTCACGTCGACGACTTCCTCAATCCGCCGGAGATTCGCCATCGCAGAGGTCGGCTGTCACCGGAAGGCTTCTGGCTCGACAGCTACGACTACGACGCCCTCGAGCGTCATGTTCTCGCCCCTCTGAGACCGGGAGGTAACCGCGAGTACCGACCACGACGGGACAGCGACGCGTACTTGCATGCAGCCGACGGAGCCGTAGTCCTCGTCGAGGGACTCTTTCTGCATCGGGACGAATTTGCTTCCCGATGGGACTATTCGATCTTTCTCGACGTGCCCTTCGAGATCACCGCCGAGCGAATGAACCTTCGCGACGGAACGAACGCGGATCCGGAACACCCGTCGATGAACCGTTATGTCGGCGGCCAACGTCTGTACTTCGCGGCTGCAGAGCCCTGGACCCGCGCGGACAGTGTCATCGACAATTCAGACCCGAAACTGCCTCGAATCACGACACATGCCGCCCACTGGAGTTGGCAGTCCGCATCGCCGGCCCCGCGTTTCATCGGTGCGCTGTGGATGTGAATTGGAAGGTTGCGGCATCCACGATCTCAGCGGGCGTGATGTCGATTTCGCCGTTGAGCCAGGCCGTCACCAATTCGGCCAGGCCGCCCACGAACAGTAATCCGTTGATCTCACCCTGATGGGGAGGCCAAGCTCGATCGCCGTACAAGAGCGCAGCCTCGTCGGCCACCATCTGCGCGAACCCACGCAGCGCTCCCCGCCGGTGAGTGCGCAGCGGCTCGTAAGCCACCGACTCGACCATCGCGACACGCCCTTTTCGAGGATCGTCCGTCAGGATGTTGACGAACGAAGCAATGGCGCTCCGCACGCGCTCCTCCCGTGTCCCCTCGGTCGTTCGGAGTGCAGCCATTCCGGCCACGCGCACCTCGTCGACGATTCCGTCGAAAACCTGCTGGAGGAGTTCGTCCCTGCTGGTGAAACTCTCGTAGAAATATCGCTCTGTCAGCTTGGCATGCGCACAGATGGCGGTCATGGTGGCACCCTGCCTGCCCGCGGCCGCAAACACGTCCAGTCCTGCTGCAAGCAAGCTTTCACGCCGAAGCGCGGCCCGCTGCTCACCACTCAGACCGGCATATCGACGGGGCGTGGGAGAAGCCATGAGTCGATCTTGACAGACGACGCGACTGTGACGCAGACTACCCCCATCTGACAGGCGCCACTGTCAGATGCAAACGGAAGGCAGGTACGTGATGTCGAAAATCCTGGCCGCTCCACCCATCCGGTCGCAGTTGCGTCCCATCTCAGGCAATTCGGGACTACCCGGAATAGGGCAAACTTTCGAATACATCCGCGACCCTCTCGCTCTGATGCAAAAACGCTGGGATCGTTACGGCGAGGTCTCGTGGTTCTCGATGGCCGGTAGACGGTGGGTCGCAGCCCTCGGACCCGACGCATGCCAAGAAGTTCTCCAGAACAAGGACCGCGCTTTTGTCAACAGCGACGGTTGGTCAGTGCTCATCGGCCCCTTCTTCCACGGGGGTCTGATGCTTCTCGACTCCGAAGAGCACCTACGACAACGACGCATCATGCAACAAGCCTTCACGAGATCGCGCCTCGAAAAGACCGTGGACGTGCTGAATCCCGCGATCGCCTCCGCGCTCGACGCCTGGACTCCGTCCGATGGGTTCCGCGCCTACACCGCCCTCAAAGCTCTCACACTCAACCTGGCGACCGACATCTTCATGGGCGGCGCGGAAGGGACCACTGAAAGCGAAATCGACTCTGTGAAAAAAGCTTTCGTCGATTGCGTGCAAGCTGCAACCTCGGTGATCCGTTATCGAGTTCCCGGCACCAGATGGAAGCGCGGCCTCGACGGGCGCCGAACCCTCGAAAACTTCTTCCGCCGCTACCTACCTGCGCGCCGTTCACGCGAAACCGACGACCTGTTTTCCGTTCTCTGTCACATCGAATCAGACACCGGACAGCGCTTCAGCGACGGCGAGGTGATCGATCACATGATCTTCCTGCTGATGGCCGCACATGACACCTCCACCATCACCATCTCGACAATGATGCAATATCTCGGCCAGAATCCGCAGTGGCAGAACAGATGTCGGGCGGAATCACTCGCACTGAGTACGTCGACGCCGAGCTATGCCGAACTCGACCAACTCGCCGGCTTGGACCTGGTGATGAAAGAATGCCTCCGACTCGTCGCTCCCGTGCCGGTCATGGCTCGCCGAGCGGTGTGTGACACCCAGATACAGGACCACTTCGTACCCGCTGGGACCTACGTGTCAGTGGTGCCACATTTCACTCACCACATGCCGCAGTACTGGCCCGACCCCGAACATTTCGATCCCGAACGTTTCGCGGACCACCGACGTGAAGACAAGGTGCACCGGTATGCCTGGGAACCGTTCGGTGGAGGCGTGCACAAATGCCTCGGCATGCACTTCGCCGGCGTCGAAATCAAAGCGATCATGCACCACCTGCTCACACGCTTCGATTGGCAGGTCGCGCCCGGCTACACCGCCCCTCTCAACTACATGTCCTTGCCGTTCCCCTCCGACGGACAGCCGATCGATCTGAAACCACTCACGACTTCTCATGACCGGTAGCGACCGAACCGACGTCAGGATCGACTCGCACATGACTACCGGCACAGACGCTTTCGAAATCCAGAGGAAAACATGAGCACTCGGCCTGCCCGAAACCGGCATGCACGCGCTGCTCCGAAACCAGAGGTCGTCGCAGCGGCGGAGTTCCTACTCGCAGAATCCGACGCCCATGTCTTCCGTCGCCGCTATCTCGAACTGCTCACCCACACCACAGCACCGGATGGCGCAACCGTCACGGACTACACGGTCGCCGAAAGGTATCTACTCAACTCTGCAGCAAAGAGACGTGCTGCGCGGCGCCCGGCCAATCCTTAGCCACGATCGCCGGTCGGGCAGCGCTCGCGGCGAACGTCGAGAACCTCGGCACCGGTTTCACGAATTCGTCGTGGGGTAACGACGAAGAATAGAGTGCGCTGCCTGGGTGACGGCGGTGCGATCGTAGGTTTGCACGAAGTCGAAGGTCCGCTCGAGATCTGGACCGTTGTCATGAAGATCTCGCGCCGACAGCATCGCCGCATGGTGCGGTCCCAGAGTGACGACCGTCCACTCGTTGACGAGATCATCACCCGGGTCGAGCGGCGCGTGTTGAACTTTACCGTCGAGCATCACGGACAGTCCGACACCGTAGACACCGGCAAACCCTACGGTATCGGCGAGGTGACGCCACCGTGCTGTTGTGGATGCGGTGAAATGCTCGGCTTGTTGAAAGGTGCCCAGAACAAGCATCGAGGAACCGGATGTGGCGGCTTGCGCTTCGAGGGACTTGCTCAGTTGGATCAACAGACGCTTGGTACCGCGCCGGATCCGGCTGTGAGCAGACACGATCGAGTAGGGAGTGCCCACCTCGGGGATGGGATCACTCCACACCGGACTGTCGGGCATCGCGACGACCGGTTCGGACAACAGTGAACTCGGATCGTCGACTGCGGGATACAACTCACCCGTTCCGTATGTGGCTCCGATGGTGATTGCGGCAAGACGGGACGATTCCGAGTCGACACCCTCGGCAAGGATAATCGCGTTCGATCGCTCGACGTAGGCGCCGAGCGCGTGCACCGTCGTTCCCACTTCGAAATATGCTGCCTTGGAAAGCAATTCAGCGGAAGTGATAATGATGTCGGGTTCGACCAAAGACAGAAGTGTCGCCGAGTGCCTGTCGATGCCGACACCGTCGAGTGCAATCAGACGCCCGCCCGCGCGGGCTTCTCTGATCACTGCCAGAGAGTTGTGGGGATCGGTAAGCACCGATGCGCTGTCAACCGTGATGACGATCCGTTGCAGATTTCTCGTCGCTCCTTCGATACCAGGAGCGTTCAGAGCTGCTCGGGAAGCCGAGTCGACTGCCACCAGCAACGGCAGGCGATCCGCGACGGTGCATGCGAGTGCAGTACGGGACATGGCCAGTTTGTGACTGTCGAATTCCGAGCGTTGCTGCATCAATTGCGAGGCGCGACGGAGGGCATGCGCCGAACACAGAGAGGAATTGTCAGGCCCACGCAATTGCAACTCGGCGCCTGCAAGTGCGTGGTCGTCGAGGCGGCGTATCGGTGCGAACTGCATGCTTACTTCCAGACCAATCACATCGGAGAACTGGGTGATCGGAGAATTCGACGATGTCGAACCGTTGCTGGTGTCATACGCCATGGTGTGGCTCTTCACTACGAGTCGGGACCACCAAGCGTTCATGCGGCCGGACGCGTCGATGGCGGCGCCGGCTGCTCGACACCGAACGAGACTACCGCAAATCTCGGCGCAACCCGGTGACGACAACCTGATCCCGCGCCGCAAAGTGCACATCGACACGCAGATCAGACCAGATACCAAGTCAACGCGTATCGAGCACTGCTCACTTCACATCGTTCGTGGGAGTTGTTTCCGGCTCAAGCACCGAGAGCATCAGCGGTCGACGTGGCATCGCCCGCAATGAGTTCGGAGGCGCCGAGAGCCTGAAAGATCATGGAGACCGCTCGCGTCGGGGCAAACAAGCGAATGCGGTTGTTGCCACGCCCCGCAGCATCGACAACGGCATTCGCCACTCCGGACGACATGAAGGTCACGCCGGAGAGATCGACGTGAATATCGGTTCCGACCAGGAGAAGTCGGTCGAGCGCGTGCACCAATTCCACCCGCTGACCCATGTCCAATTCTCCGGCAAGTCTCAGTACCGCATACGAAGGGGTGTAGCTTTCCACGTCGATACTGTACCGATGCCCTTCTCGGCCGGCGCTGTCAAAGAGATCGAGAACATTTGCAGCTGAAGAACGTTCGTTGATCGTAGTCATGAAAGCCTCTTGTCTGGACTCGGCGTGCCCCACCGCCCGAATCAGCGATGAATCACTGTGCGTCGGATAACCAACCGTGTCGGTCACTGCGTTCCAGACGAACTCTGCCACCGGCAGGTTTCGCCGACACAACCACATCTATAACGCTAGGGTCTCGAAAACGTCACAGCGCGATATCGCACTTTTGGCGCCACCCCCGACGCACTGAACCGCTACCTCGCCTGGCCCCCGACGTGCCTGCGGGGCGACGTCTCTGCGGCGTCGACCACTGGCTTTCTCGCTCATCGGGAAGGTGGGTTCGCCGCACCACCATTCCGCAATACCTTCTGTGACATGGATAACATTGTCGACGTACTCGTCATCGGATCGGGCGCTGCCGGATCGGCCGCAGCGCTCCAAGCGCACGCCGACGGCGCATCGGTCGTGATTCTGGAAAAGAGCGGACCTGATTCCGCGGGCGGCAACACTCGACTGTCCGGCAGTGGATGGTTCGTCAACCAGGACCCCGCTGCCGCCCGAACCTTCCTGCGTTCGTTGAACGGGGAGTTCCCCGTTGCCGAGGACGTCATCGATGCCTGGGCCGAGAACACTCACGGACTGTCCGACTGGATCCGCAGTCTGGGTGCAACTGTAGCGATGACCGGCGATTTCCATTCCGCGGCAGAGTTCGCCGAACTTGACGGAAGTTCTTGTTACGCAGGGATGGACACCGTCGAAGGGAAGATGGGCAATGAACTTCTCTACCGGTTCCTCGTCTCCGCTCTCGCTGAACGCGGCGTCACAACACTATTCGACACCGAAGCCACCGGACTGCTGACGGATGAATCCGGAGCGGTGACCGGAGTCGAGATCCGTTCGGGTGAAAAGACTTCGCAGATCCAGGCACGCCGGGGCGTCATCCTTGCCACCGGAGGATTCGAAGCAAATCCGACGATGGTGCGCGACTACTTGCGTCTGGAGAATCCGAAGATCTGGGGCTCACCATCGGCAACCGGCGACGGTCACCGCATGGCACAGGCCGTGGGCGCCGATCTGTGGCACATGAACAACATGATGACCATTACGGGAATTCCCGGCGACCTCGAAAATCCGACTGGATTCTTCCTCGCACTGTGGAACGCGCACAACTATGTGTTCCTCAGCCGGGAAGGTAGACGCTTCACCGACGAGTCAGCCGAAATGCGGCATGGTCATGTGTTCAGAGAGGGTTCCTACCAACACTTTCCGGTGCAACCGATGAACGTCGTCTTCGACGAGACGATGAGGTTGGCCGGACAGCTGAGCCCCGGCCGCGACGCACTGCCCGTCGGCCACAGGGTTCTCGACGAAGGGTACGAGTGGAGCTCGGACAATCAAGCCGAGATCGACAAGGGATGGATCCTCAAGGCGGACACGCTCGCCGAACTCGCCGAGAAACTCGGACTGGACCCAACAGTCGTGGAAACGAGCGTGCGACGCTACAACGAGGCGTGCGCGGACGGCATCGACCATTCGTTCGGCCGCAATCCCGAAACTTTGGCCCCGGTGGCCACCGCTCCGTTCTACGCCGTCTCCGGGTCGCCACTGCTGGGATGGAGTAGCGGTGGGCCGCGCCGCGACGGTCATTCCCGCGTACTCGATACTGCCCGCAATCCAATTCCTGGCCTCTACGCCGCGGGCGCGGTCAGTTCCACCTACAGCGCGGCGAAGGACGGCGGATTCCACATTGCCGACGCCTTCGCATTCGGCCGTGTCGCCGGGGCCCATGCCGCCGCGCGTAAAGCTTGATATCGCCGGCCTTTCGACTGACTAGCCACGCACGATTACGTGGCTGGTCAGTTGTGGTCGATCGTCACGCAGATGAATCCTCTGCGCCGGATGAAACCGGGATTCGTACCGGGACGCTATCGTGGCAGCGTACGACATGCTCGCCGAGAGAATCCGAATCATCCGCGCCGAAGGTCTTCTGCCGATTCACACCCGAGCAGCCTTGACCTCGTCGAAGAACGCGATGACGGCTGCCTCGTTCTCCGGCGGAACAGTCAGCGATGCCCGTGGACCCGCTACCGCGATCGAGTCGTCGGCGAGCCTGTTCCCGATGGTGAGTTTCAGTCCCGACTTCGACGGTTTCGCCTTCACCGCAATGTGTTCGACATGCCAACGAGCCACTTCGCTCGTGCTCGCGGCGGTGCGGTCGAAGACCTCCACCGTGCGGTGGTCGAGGACCATCACGATGTTGATCCCGACGGTGACTTCCAGATAGCGCCGTTCCGCCACGGTGTACGCCTTTCGGTTAGGTGAAACCGACGCTACACACCGTGGCGGAACTCAGCGTGTCAAAACCTCAGCTGTTCAAGATTTCAGCTGTTCAAGATTTCAGCTGTTCGAAACCTCAGCGGGAAGAACTTCCTGCATCCACCGGCAGGGCGACCGACGTGATGTAGCGAGCCTCGTCGGAAGACAGGAACAGAGCAGCGTTCGCTACGTCCACCGGTTCGATCCACGGAATGGCGAGCATGTTCATCGTCATCGCTGCGGCAGCAAATTCTTCGCGCGTCGGGTTCTCGAGATCGGGGCGGAACTTGCCGCGCACCAACGGGTTTTGAATCATGAGGGTGTCGACGTTGGTGGGATGGACCGTATTGACGCGTACGTTGTGCGGAGCCAGTTCCTTTGCCAGCGAACGCATCAGACCAACGACTCCATGCTTGGCTGCGGTGTAGTGCGCGACTCCGACCAGCCCCCGAAGTCCGGCGATGGAGCTTGTGAGTGTCATCGATCCCCCGCCCCGCGCGATCAAGTGCGGAGCAGCGACGGTCGTGGTGTGCCACACGCCGGTCAGATTGACGTCCAGCATGGTCTGCCACATCGTTTCCGACATGGTCAGGACCCCATCGGAGGACGTGATACCAGCTGTAGCGCAGACGATGTCGAGACCACCGAGCGTTCCGACGGCCGAGTCCACGGCACTGCGTAGTGCCTCGAGATCCCGAACGTCCACTACCGCAGATTCGACCTTTCGCCCCAGCGCCCGGATCTGCGCCACTGTCTCATCGAGATCGGCCTCCGTCGCGGGCGGCGTGACTGTGGTTTCCACCGAGGTGCACACGTCGACCGCGATGATGTCCGCGCCCTCTTCGGCAAAACGCACGGCCTGAGCCCGCCCGATTCCTCGTGCCGCACCCGTGATCAGCGCGATCTTGCCTTCCAATCGAGAAGTCATCAATTCACACTTTCTGGGTCAGGCCGGCGTCGACAACCAACTGACAGCCGGTCATGTAGCGGGACTCCGCGGATGCGAGGAACAGGACCGCATTACTGACGTCCACCGGATCGACCCAGGGAACGGGCAGCAAGTTGCGAGCGCTGAGCACTGCAGCAGCGTCTGCTTCGGTGGGATTCTCGATGTCCGGGCACAGGTTCGCGAACACTCGCTCGTTGATGATCATCGGGGTACGTACCGAACCCGGATGCACGGAGTTGACGCGGATACTCTGCGCCCCCAACTCGTTGGCCAGCGTTCTGGCCAGGCCCACCACGGCATGCTTGGCTGCGCTGTAATGACTTGCTCCGGCAATACCTTTGATTCCCGCTGTCGAGCTGACCAGAACGACGGATCCACCGTCGCCGAAGTGCGGAACGCAGGCCTTGACGGTGTGCCACGCCCCGGTCAGATTGACGTCCAGCGAGCGGTTCCACACTGCAGGATCGATGGTCCACGACGGTCCCGGCGTGTCGTAGACGCCTGCATTCGCGACCACGACGTCCAACCCGCCGAGTTCGGTAACGCACTCGGCCACGACGGCGGCCAGACCGTCGAAGTCCCGAATATCCGCCACACCGGTGACCGCGACACCGCCTCGATCACGCACTGCCTGAGCGGTTTCCGCCAACCCCGATTGCGCCTGTTCGACATCCAACGCGATCACGGACGCGCCTTCCTCGGCGAGCCGCTCACAGTGTGAGCGTCCCATTCCGCCGGCCGCACCCGTCACGAGTACCCGCTTGCCCTCCAGCCGGCTCATGCGTGCACCGCGCTGTTCAGCTCGAAGCCTCGGTATCCCGCTGCTGCCACGTCTGCACAGATGTCGGAGTAGACACCGAAGCCTCCGATGAAGGGCATGAATATCCTCGGCTTTCCCGGGATGTTGGCTCCCATGTACCAGGAGTTCGCGGATGGGAACAATGTTGCCGACGCCCGGCGTGAGCACTCCTCGAGCCAGTTGTCCACGGCTTCGGCACTCGGCTCGATGGTGTCGATGCCCGCCGAATCGAGGTGGTTGATCGCGTCGGCGATCCAGTCGACGTGCTGTTCGGCAGCGAGAATCATGTTGGACAGCACACTCGGGCTGCCCGGCCCGGTGACGATGAACAGGTTCGGGAAGCCGTGAACTCCCAAACCAAGATAGGTTCTCGGACCCGCATGCCAGTTCTCTCGCAAGGTCTCGCCGTTGCGGCCACGGATCTCGATGCGATCGAGTGCCCCGGTCATCGCATCGAAACCGGTGGCGAACACCAATGCGTCGAGTTCGTAGTGCGAGTCGGTCGTCTTGATCCCGGCCTCGTCGATTGCCTCGATCGGTGCGCTCTTGAGATCGACCAGGCTCACGTTGTCACGGTTGTAGCTCTGGTAGTAGTCGGTGTCCGTCACGATCCGCTTGGTCCCGATGGGGTGGTCGTTCGGGATCAGCAGGTCGGCGATGGCCTGATCTTCGACCACCGATCTGATCTTGGCCTCGGCAAATGCTGCCGCCGTCGCGTTGGCGTCGATGTTGCTGGTCTGGTCTGCGAAGGTTTTGGCGAACAGAACACCGCCGAGCTTCCACCGCTCCTCGTAGGCCGCGTTCCTCTCGGCCTCGGACACCTCGAGCGCGCTGCGAGGATCCGAAACGAACGGAGATCCACCGCCACTGCGCTTGGACAGCGCTCGACGCTCGGCGTAGTCGGCCTTGATCTCTGCGCGTCGTTTGTCATCGAGAGGCGTGTTTCCCGCCGGCACACTGTAATTCGCGGACCGCTGGAACACGAAGAGGTGATCGGCCTGCTCGGCGATCAACGGAACGGACTGGATGCCCGACGATCCGGTGCCGATCACTCCCACTCGCTTGCCGGTGAAATCGACGCCCTCGTGCGGCCAGAAGCCGGTGTGGAAGACCTCACCGCCGAAAGTCTCGCGACCTGCAATGTTCGGAACGTTCGCGGTCGAGAGGCTGCCCGTGGCGCACACCACGAACCGCGAGGTGACGTCATGACCACCGTCGGTGTGCACTCGCCACGTCGACGAGTCCTCGTCGAACCGTGCGCTCAGGACACGGGTATCGAAAGTGAACCCACTGCGTAGGTCGAAGCGATCGGCGACGTGATCGAGGTAGGACAGGATCTCCGGCTGCGCGGCGTACTTCTCGCTCCAGTCCCAATCCTGTTGCAACTCTTCGGAGAACGAGTAGGAGTAGTCGAAACTCTCGACATCGCAGCGTGCGCCCGGGTAGCGGTTGAAGTACCACGTGCCGCCCACTCCGGAGCCCGCCTCGAAGCCGTGGACACGCAGCCCCTGCTCGCGAAGTCGGTGCATGGCGTACATGCCGGCGACGCCGGCGCCGATGACTACGACGTCGAGTGGTGCGGTGGAGAAGTCAGGATCGGTCATGGTGGCCACGCTACGAGTGGGTTGAATGGTAGAGGAACAGGTTCTCCCGCTGGGTGGGCGGAGCCTCCACCCCATGACGCTGGGTGGGCGGAGCCTCCACCCCATAACACTGGGTGGGCGGAGAGCGCTGTGTCCACCGATCGGGGGACAGCGATGTCGTCCAGCACTCGGACCCGTAGGTGGACAGACCCGAAGGGATTTCGGGGCCATAGTTGTCTCATCACAGAAACACACGGTCACCGAGACCGACAAATCGAGGAGAACATGATGAGCACCAACACAATTCGACCCGAAGCACTTTCCTTCTCCGGCCTCAGCATGGCAGCTCTGGTTGCCCGCTCCGCCGGTGCGAACACGGTGAAGTCGATGACCGACACATCCGTCACGACGGCGATGATCAGCAATTCGGGTCGCGGGGCCCTGTATCTGGTCGACGCATCCAACCCGAACGGCGACTGGGTCGTCCCGCCGGCGGACTACATCCTCCCCAACATGAACGTGAACGTTGTGGCCACGAGCAAGAACCAGAACGACTTCCCCATCGTGCTCACGTACCGCTCCGACGACGGTGGAGTGTTTGTCTTCAGTGCCACCAACTCGAAGACCAGGGCGGATGCCGGAGGTACGTACGCCCCCGACAGCCACGACGTCACGGTGACGATGACCTCGGGTTACCCGGCCATGAACGTCACGTACGTGCTTCGGTGACGCTTGCTCACTCCAACAATCCCTGCCGCATTGCAGCGGCGACGGCGGCGCCTCGATCGTTGACTCCGAGTTTCTCGTAGAGGCGCTGCACGTGAGTTTTGACGGTGGAGGGCGCAAGAAAGAGTTGTGAGGCGATGACCGGGATGCTGGCGCCCTGCGCGATCAATCCGAGAACCTCACGTTCGCGGGCGCTGAGCGTCGGACCGGACGGTTCACTACGACGCCGAACCTCTCCTACCAATCCGGCGGCGATACTGGGCGGCAACACATCTCGTCCCGCAGCACAGTCGAGCACGGCACTCACGATCTCGGCGCGAGTGGATTCCTTCGGCAGGAATCCGGCAGCACCGGCTTGCAGGGCCTGGTACACGACAGACGATTCGTCGTGAGCGCTGAGCAGAAGCACACGCGTCGGAAGCTCGTCTCGAACGACTGCGGCGGCGACCTGAGTTCCATCCAGGTGCGGCATCCGGAAGTCGAGCAGCGCGACCTGCGGGCGTAGTTCGCGGATCATTGCGAGCGCTGCTGCGCCGTCGTCGGCCTCGCCCAGGACGTCGATGCCGTCACTGCCGGTCAGAGCCCGAACCACGCCCTCACGGAACAGTGGGTGATCGTCGCCGACCACCACGGAAACCTTGCCGGCCAGCGGCTTCGTGCCTTCGCGCATTGCTCACTTTCTCACGCCCGTACCAGCAATGCGAGCACTTACGCCTCCCCCGATCGGGGGACAAGAGATTCAACCCCGCCACGGCCCCGTCGGCGGACATACTGCAGCACTCATTCGCGACAAGATTGATTCATCGCCGAGAACGGCAACCACACACCATCCCAGGAGCAGACATCATGCGTACCAACACCACTCGCTTCGTAGCAGTCACCGCAATCGCCCTCGCTGTCGGCGGAACCGCACTGGGAACCGCAGCGATCGCCAACGCCGGCACCATGCCCACCGACGGCCCGACGGTTGCCATGACCATCACCAACAACACCGACAACCCGATGCTGCTGGACAGCGCGTCCAACCCCTACGGACAGTGGATCAACGGCCCCCGCTCCTACCTGGCCCCGCACACCACCGAGATCGTCACCGCCTACAGCAGCGATCCCCGCGGTATCGGTGTCGACGTCACCTACAACGTCGCCGACGGCGTCCAGACGGTCATGGCTGCCAACAACTACGTCGGCAACCCCACCCTCGACGGGACTCGCATCATCGGCGACCCGACGCACGTCATCCTCACCGACTACATGGCCACCGGCTACCCCACGATGAACGCCTCCTACGACGTCTTCACGCAGAACTGAACCAAGCGTTGATGCAACCACGAACTTGATCCGCTACGGCCCACGACCCGGTATCCGCATGGATGTCGGGACGTGGTGTGCGCTGACCAGCTCAGACGCGTTCGACCAACACGCAGCGGGCGCCACTGAAGATCGTGGGCATGCACTTGTTGCAGTGGATGCACAGTGATTGGGTATCGGATTCGGCCGCGATCCGATTGATCAGATCCGGTTCTCTGAGCAGCGCCCGTGCCATGGCGACGAACTCGAACCCTTCCGCCATTGCGGTATCCATGCCCGCTTTGTCCGTGACACCCCCGAGCAGCACGAGCGGCAACTTCACCGCAGCACGAATCTGCCGAGCCTCTTCCAGCATGAACAACGGCTTGTACGGATAGGTATGCAACATGCTCTTCCCCACCAACTGCACACCGAGTCGAACAGGTTGCGGCATCGCGGCGGCGAACTCGCGGATCGGCGCATCGCCCTTGAACAGGTACATCGGGTTGAGCAGTGAACTGCCCATCGTCAACTCGAGCGCGTCGACGCTTCCGGATGCTTCGAGCCACTGCGCCACCTGGATTGCTTCGTCCACCCAGAATCCGCCTGGCACACCGTCGTCCATGTTCAGCTTGGCCAAGATCGCGATCTTGTCACCGACGGCATCGCGCACACTGCGTGCAGTTTCGAGTACGACGCGAGCCCGGTTCTCCAGCGATCCGCCGTAGGAGTCCTTACGACGGTTGAGTTTCGGGCTCAGGAACGAGCTCGCGAAATAGTTGTGACCGAAGTGGATCTCGACGGCGTCGAATCCTGCCTCGACGGCAAGTCGCGCAGCGCTCCCGTGCGCCGCCGCAATTCTGGTGATGTCCGCTGTCGTGGCAGTGCGAATCATCCTCATGCTCAACGGATTGAACGAACTCGACGGTGCCAGCGCGGGCAGTCCGGTCGACTTCTGATTCGCCACGGGACCGGCATGGCCGAGCTGCGCCGACGCAGCAGCACCTTCGGCGTGAATGGCATCGGTGAGCCGCCGAAGCCCGGGGAGGGCATCGGGCCGCATCCAGAGCTGGCCGTATTCGGTGCGCCCTTCCGGTGCGACGGCGCAATACGCGACGGTGGACATCCCGACTCCGCCGGCGGCTGGGCGACGATGGAACTCGATCAGCTCGTCGGTGACCAGGGCGTCGGGAGTTTTGCCTTCGAATGTCGCGGACTTGATGATTCGATTTCGAAGGGTCACCGGGCCGAGCTTCGCCGGGGCGAGCACGTCGGGAGCAGTGGTCATCGAGTTTGCCTCTCGCGGGAGTTGTTTGCAGGACGGTAGATCGATGGCCCCGAGCCGGCTAGGGCCCGTGCCACGGAGCGGGAAACGGCTTCAGCCCGGCCGAGGAGGCCGGGCTGAAGTCGTCATTGCCGTTCAGACGCGTCCGAAGTACGCATCCTTGAGCACTGCCAGGTCGTCGATGTCCTTGGCATCGGCGTCGAGAACCACCTTGCCGATGTCGAGGACCGTGACATGATCGGCGACGCTCATCGCGGCCTCGACTGCCTGCTCGACCAGTAGAACAGCCAGGCCGGTTTCCTTGAGTTGTTGGACGCGGTCCATCACCTCACCGACGATCACGGGAGCGAGACCGCCCGAAGGTTCGTCGAGAAGGAGCAACCTAGGCTGCGCCATCAGCGCTGCGCCGATCGCGAGCATCTGCTGCTGACCGCCCGACATGGAACCGGCGGGAAGCGAACGCTTCTCCCCCAGGATCGGGAACATCTCGTACATCGATTCGACGGATTCCATAAGCTCGCCGCGCTTTGCCTTGCGGGTGTACCCGCCCAGCAGGAGGTTCTGCTCGACGGTCTGCTTGTGGAAGACCCGCTTGCCCTCCTGCACGTACGCCATCCCCTGTCGTACCCGTTTGTGCGCGGGGACTCCGGTGATGTCGGCGCCGTCCATCTCGACGGTTCCGGAGGCCACCTTGTTGAGGCCGGACAGGGCACGGAGCGTGCTCGTCTTGCCTGCGCCGTTGCGTCCGAGCAGGGCGGTCACCTGACCGGGATAGACGTCGAACGAGACATCCCAGACGACGCGCAGATCGCCGTACCCGGTCTGCAAGTTTCGGACCTTCAGAATCGGTTCCATCACTTCACCTCACTGGTCTGATGGTCTACCGCGCCGATTTCTTCGAGAAGTGCTTCTTCGTCACCGGACTTGACTCCGAGGTACTCGCTCAAGACGCGTGGGTGATGTTCGATGGTTGCCGCATCGCCGGTCGCGATCACCTGCCCTTGCGCCAGCACGACTATCTCGTCGGCCAGCGAGAGGACGAGGCGGAAGTTGTGCTCCACCAACACCACTGTCGCCCCGGCATCTCGCAGTACCCGGATCAGATCTGCCAGGCGTTCGAGTTCGTCCTCGTCGAGTCCGGATGCCACCTCGTCGAAGAGGACGACCCTCGGTTCGGCGATGACGGCGCGAGCAACCTCGAGCATGCGACGCATCCCCAGGGGCAGCGACGTCGCGATCTCGTTGCGCAAGTGCGACATCCCCACGAGTTCGAGGACACGCTCGGCCTCGACGATGTCGGCCTTCGCGATCCTGCGGAAGCTGGGCAGGCGAAGCACAGCCGACGCCATCGACGCTCGGTGCACCGAATAACGTCCGGATGCAACAGCTTCCAGAACCGTGATGTTTTCCGGAATCGTCGGAGTTTGGAACGTGCGCGCCACACCCACGCGCGCCACCTTGTGCGGCGACGACTGCGAGACCACCGTGTCACCGATCGTGATCACGCCCGCATCTGCGGTGTAGAAGCCGCAGATCATGTTGAGCATGGTCGTCTTACCCGAACCGTTGGGCCCGATCAACGCGGTGACCTTACCGGCCTCTGCGGTCAGGGTTGCCGCATTGAGCGCGTGGTTGCCACCGAACGCTTTGGACACTCCGTCGACCACCAACCGTGCTCCGTTGATCGGCGCCAGTTCCGTTGTCCCACCGCTGTTTTCCTTTGCGGTGACTACGCCCAGGCCGGCCTTGCGATCGAGTTTCGAGACGATCGCTCGCCCGACCTTGGTCAAACCCCCGGAGAGAAGCACACCGCCGATGATCAGGAAGCCGCCGTAGAAGATCAGCGAATACTCCTGGAACGCCGTCGACTGGTTGGGACCGAGCTGCATGATCGCGGCACCGACCACGGCGCCGTACACACTTGCCGCACCGCCGAGGATCGACGCCGCCAGAACTGCTGTGGCAAAGGTGAACCCGAAGGCTTCCGGCGAGATGAACAGGTCGGTGTTGGCGAACAGCGCACCCGCCAGACCGGCGGGGAACGCACCGATGGCATAACCGAGCAGCTTCATCCGGAACACCGATACACCCTGCGACGACGCCAGAACCGGCGACTGCTTGAGCGTGCGGAACGCGATGCCGTGCCGCGAGACCACCAGGTTACGCATCACCGCGAACCAGAGCACGGTCACGACGACGACCACCATGTAGTACTGCTGGGTGTCGAGTTCGGAACCGAAGAACGTCGGCGGCTCCATACCGGTGAGGCCGTTTCGGCCGCCGGTCTTGCCACCGAAGATCGCCAGTACGTCCGGTACCAGCAGAACCAGGAAGAACGACGTCATCGCCAGGGACCAGTTGCCCAGGCGCAGACCGGGAACACCGGTCAGGATTCCGACCGCCAGTGCCACTGCTCCGGAGGCAGCAAGCTGAAGCAGAATGTCGGTGTGACCTGCCTGGGACATCAGACCCGCGGTGTAGGCACCGGCCGCGTACATCGCTGCCTGGCCGAGTGCCAGTTCACCGGCAAAGCCGAGGCTCAAGTTCAGGCCACTGACCACAAGTGCCAGGATGCAGGCCAATTGAATCTGACGTGATGTCGACAGGTCGAGTCCCATCACGGGCAGCAGCAGGATCACCACGGCCAGGACGAGTGGGATGATCCAGCTCGGTAGGGAACGGAAAGTCCGCCACGCACTTACCATCTCACACCACCCGTTCTCGGACATTGCCGAACAGTCCAGCCGGTTTGACCATCAAGATGACGATCAGCACCGTGAAGACGGCGATATTGCTGTACTGACTTCCCGCCCACAGGGCGGTGAACGATTCCACCAGGCCGACGGTCAGACCGCCGATCAAAGCGCCAGGCAGAGAGCCGAACCCGCCGATCGCCAACGCCACGAATCCCTTGAGGGCCAACGCTGCACCCAACGTCGCAACTGCAAACGTCTTGGGGCCGACGAAGAGTCCGAGGACACCGGCCAAGGCACCCGAGAAGGCAAACGCTCCCAGTGCCAACCGTCGTACGTTGACTCCTCGCAGCATCGCCGCTTCACGATCCTCGGAGATGCCGATCAGAGCCAGACCCGTCATCGTTTTCTTCGAGACGTAACTCAACCCGACGACCAGTGCGATCGCCGCAACCAGCAGAGCGATCTCGACCGGGTAGGTACGGCCGCCGAGCAGGGTGATCGGTTCGTTCGATCCGAAGAACGGAACCGTGAGAGGTTCACTACCCCAGATCAATTGAGTGGCGCCGTTGAGCAGAGTTGCGACACCCAACGTCGTGACCAACTGGTTCTGGTGATCGGCCACCGGTCTGATCGCGACGATCTCCTCGACCGAGGCGAGGAGCATCACGGTCACGGTAGCCATGACGGCCACCACGAGAACGGGGAGTTTCAGGGTCACCAGACCCGTGTAGGCGACAAAGGTGCCCACCATCATCAGCTGAGCTTGAGCGAAGTTGAATGTGTTGGAGGAAACGAAAACGATGTTGTACCCGATGGCAACCAGCACGTAGACCGCGCCGAGCGCCAACCCGGACCACAGAATGGTCATGACGCAGCCGGGTTTCCGAACTGACCGTTGAGGATCTTCGTCGGACTGATGAACTTCAGCTCGCTGGTGTCCGGGTTCGGGCCGTGGTTGTCGGAGCTGAAGTTGTAGCGCGAGAGGAATGCGGTCTTGGCATTCTCCTGGACCTCAGTGGTTTCCAGTGCTTCGGCGAGCTTCTTCGGATCGGTCGAACTGCCGACCTTCTCCGCTGCCGCCGCGACGAGGGGGAAAGCGTCGTAGTTGTCCGCGAGGATCAGCGTCGACGGGATGGAGCCCAGCGAAGCCATCGTGTCCACCATCGTGTTGACGAGTGCGTTGTTCGGATCGAACACCGTGCTGCTGAACACCTGCGTCACCAGGTTCTTCACCTGCGGGGTGCCGAGCACACCGGCCGGCGGATCATTCGCGATCAGGTTGGTGGCAGACACCGAGGTGTTTCCGACCAGCGGCACGTCCCAGCCGAGTCGCTCGAGGCTTTGCAACACGTATCCGAGAGGAGCGCCGTACGCATCCAAGGCGATTGCCGCGGCACCCGAATTCTTGAGCGACTGCAACTGCGCCGTCATGTCCAAAGCGGCGGCGTCGTACTCCTCGTTACCGGCGGCCTTCAGACCTGCGGATTGCAAAGCACTGGTCATTTCTTCGCCGAACAGCTCACCGTAAGCGGTGCTGCCGTGCAAGACTCCGACGCTGCTGTAACCCTTGGACTTCGCGTACTCGGAAATTCCGCGAGCGGTATCGGTCGCACCCGGAGCCAGATCGAAGTTGAGCGGGAACTTCGAGGGGTCCGTCGAATCGGGCGAGGGAGCCATGCTCATCGAGAGAATGTTGTTCTGCTTGAGGATCGGCAGAACCGCAGCCGCGATCGACGACGGACCCGAGTTCAGGTAGAGGTCAGGCTTGTTCCCCGAATTGATGGCTTCGCGCAGCTTGGTGACGGCGATGGTTGCGTCACCCGCGTCGTCCACCGTAGTGAGCTCGATCTGACGGCCACCGATCCCCCCGGCTTCGTTCTGGACCTGAACGCCCGCCTTGGTGGCGAGCAGCGAGGTCTGCGAATTAGCCGCGAGGACTCCCTGTGCACTGATCCCGCCGGTCAGCAGCACACGGTAGGGCGAGTCCGCACCTCCGTCGGACTCCGAAGAACCACTGCACCCTGCAAGAGCCAGAGCCGTCACGGCAACTGCCGCAACAAGAATGGGCCGACGATTCATGTCTGCACTCCTAGAACACATGTATGCACCGAACGTCAGGCGAATACCTGACGAAAGAATGATCGGCCGGTGGACGTGCCTGATTTCGAGCACCAGCCAACCAAGCACCCGCTTGATGATCTAGCAAGCAGTTGCTTGGGATGGAGCATAGAATGTGATCTGGATAACGTCAAACGCTGAAAAGTGGAGTCATGGAAGCGGACGCTATGCACATTGAGGCGGCGTCGACAGATCTCTTCCCGCTGGGTGGAAACGCCGAAACGGCTCCACGCCCTGGCGGATTCGACGAAATGAATCCGACAGGGCGTGGAGCCGTTTGTGTAAAGGTCCGACTATCGCTGGTTGCGGGGCTTCCAGACCACCAACGCGTTGTTGCGCGGAATCGGCACGAGATCCCGGCGATAGCCCGCATGGACTTTCGCGATCTCCTCGGCCAATTCGCGGACGCGATGCTGCAGAGCCTCGACCTGGTTGGTCAGTTCGATGATTCGTTTGATTCCGGCAAGGTTGACTCCCTCGTCCTGCGAAAGCCGTTGTACTTCACGAAGAAGCGCAACATCGCGCGGGGAGTAGCGTCGTCCGCCACCGGTGGTTCGATGCGGGGTGACCAACCCGAGTCGGTCGTAGTTACGCAAAGTCTGCGCGTGCATTCCGGCCAACTCGGCTGCCACCGAGATCACGAAGATCTGAGCGTCAGGATCGACCGTCGCATCCCATTGATTCTGCGGTCGCTCTGTCATCATGCACCGGCCCACCCGGCCCGTGGATCGAACCCGCTCGCCTTCTCGGCTTCGAGATAGGTTTTCAGCGCTTCGATCGCCGGGTCGTCCAACTTCTGCGGAACGGATACCTTGACCGTGACCAGAAGGTCACCGGCACCGTCCGGCCGCTTGGGGATACCGCGTCCGCGAACTCGCAGAATGCGTCCGTCCACCGTTCCAGCCGGAACCTTCACTCCGACACGGCCTTCCAAAGTCGGCACGGACAGTGTCGTTCCCAGCACCAGCTCGCCGTAGCTCACCGGAACCGTCAGTGTCAGGTCGTCGCCGTTGCGTCCGAAGACACTGTCCGGCTTGACGCGGATGTTGACGAACAGGTCGCCGGCCGGAGCGCCGCGGAGTCCCGCTTCGCCCTTGCCCTTGAGTCTGATCTTCTGACCGTCGCTCACACCGGCAGGCACGCGAACCGTGATGGTCCGTGTGCGATTGGTGACTCCGCTACCGTGGCAGTCTTCACACGGCGAGTCGATGATCGAGCCGGTTCCCCGGCAATCGTCACACGGCTCACTGAATCCGAAGGCGCCCTGGTTCCGGCTGACCACGCCGGTTCCGTTGCAATGTGGGCACACTCGCGGGCTGGTGCCTGGCTTTGCGCCGCTGCCGTGACACGTGGTGCACGACGTAGGGCTGGTCAGACGAAGAGGGACGGTGACACCGAGCGCTGCTTCACGAAAGGCGAGCGTCGTCTCGGTCTCGAGATCCTTGCCTCGACGCGGGCGGTTGGGCGCAGCTGTTCGCTGGCCCGCTCCCCCGCGGTTGAACAATCCGCCGAAGATGTCTCCGAGACCCGAGTCCTGCCCACCGGCCCCGCCGCCGAACAGGTCGTTGATGTCGAAACCACCAGCGCCGGGGTTGAATCCGCCGCCGCCCTGCGCGCGGGGGCCGAAGCCGCCGCTGGCAAAGAGGCGCCGAGCCTCGTCGTACTCCTTGCGCTTGTCCGGATCAGACAGAACGGCATGAGCTTCACTGACGGACTTGAAACGCTCTTCGGCCTTCGCATCGTCAGGGTTGGCGTCGGGATGAAGATCCCGAGCCAGCTTGCGATACGCCTTCTTGATTTCGTCGGCCGTCGCGGTGGACGAGACGCCCAGCTCCTTGTAGAAGTCCTTCTCGATCCACTCCCGTTGACTCACTGGGCGTCTCCTCCTCTCACTCTTACTTCGCTTCTTGTTCTGAACCGTCTGCAGGCTTGTCGCCTACCCGGTCCGTCACGGCCACCATTGCGGTCCGAAGGACCCGGTCGCCGAGCTTGTATCCCTTGCGCATGACCGTCCCGAGTACGGGGTCGTGGCCTTCGCCTTCATGTTGCACCGCTTCGTGGAGTGCGGGATCGAAATCGTCACCCTCGCTGCCGAAGTCGGTCAAACCCAGACCCGTCAGGGTCGTGTTGAGTTTGTCTGCGAGTGCACGCAGTGGACCCGATTCGAGGTCACCGTGTGCCCGAGCGCGATCCAGGTCGTCGAGAATTCCGATGAGCTCGGTGATGACCGAAGCCCGCGCGGTTTCCTTGATGACCTGCTTGTCACGCTCGACGCGACGACGGTAGTTGGTGAACTCCGCCTGAAGTCGCTGCAGATCCGCAGTCCGTTCGGCGAGCTGATCGGTGGCGGATGCTTCCTCCACGATCGACTCTGCTTCCTGAACTACCCCTGTGTCTTCCGAGTCGAGCGGCGGCAGGGATTCCCCCGCCGCCTCTCCCTGTGCACCGGTCTCGGGGTCGACCGGGTTGTTCTCGGGGTTGTCCGAGGTCACTTCTTGTCCGAGTCGGTGGGCTCGTCGACAACCTCGGCGTCGACGACGTCGTCGTCATTGCCTGCGCCGTCGGTGTTTCCGGCCTCGTTTGCAGCGGAAGCCTCGTAGATGGCCTGGCCCAGAGCCTGCGACTCGGTGCCCAGCTTCTCCACTGCGGTCTTCACTGCAGCGATGTCGGTGCCTGCCAGGGCGTCGTTGACGTCCTTGACCGCTGCCTCGACCTTGGTCAGGATCTCCTCGGAGACCTTGCCCGCGTTCTCACCTTCACGCTGCTCCTTGACGAACTTCTCCGTCTGGTGGACCAGCGACTCGGCCTGGTTGCGAACCTCTGCCTCTTCGCGACGGGCCTTGTCTTCCTCGGCGTGAGCCTCGGCGTCCTTGACCATGCGCTCGATCTCTTCCTTGGACAGACCGGAGCCGTCCTGGATCTTGATCGTGTTTTCCTTGCCGGTGCCCTTGTCCTTCGCCGTCACGTGCACGATGCCGTTGGCGTCGATGTCGAAGGTGACCTCGATCTGCGGAACGCCACGCGGGGCGGGCGGCAGATCGGTGAGCTCGAAGGAGCCGAGCAGCTTGTTGTGCGAAGCGATTTCGCGCTCACCCTGGAAGACCTGGATCTGCACCGAAGGCTGGTTGTCGTCAGCGGTGGTGAAGGTCTCGGAACGCTTCGTGGGGATCGTGGTGTTGCGCTCGATGAGCTTGGTCATCACGCCACCCTTGGTTTCGATGCCGAGGGAAAGCGGCGTGACGTCGAGGAGCAGAACGTCCTTGACCTCACCCTTGAGCACACCGGCCTGGAGTGCGGCGCCGACGGCGACGACCTCGTCCGGGTTGACGCCCTTGTTGGGCTCACGGCCACCGGTCAGTTCACGAACCAGATCGGAGACGGCCGGCATACGGGTGGAGCCACCGACGAGCACGACATGGTCGATGTCCTTGACGGCGATTCCACTGTCCTTGATCACTGCCTGGAACGGCGCACGAGTGCGATCGAGCAGGTCCGAGGTGATCTTCTGGAACTCGCTGCGGGTGAGCTGCTCGTCCAGGAAGAGCGGGTTCTTGTCCGCGTCGACCGTGATGTACGGGAGGTTGATGGAGGTGCTCTGCGAGCTGGAGAGCTCGATCTTCGCCTTCTCCGCAGCCTCACGCAGACGCTGCAGGGCCATCTTGTCCTTGGTCAGATCGATGCCGTTCTGAGCCTTGAACTTGTCGACCAGCCAAGCGACGACGCGCTCGTCCCAGTCGTCGCCACCGAGGTGGTTGTCACCGGAGGTTGCGCGAACCTCGACGACACCGTCGCCGATTTCGAGCAGGGAGACGTCGAAGGTGCCGCCACCGAGGTCGAAGACCAGAATGGTCTGCTCGGTGTCACCCTTGTCGAGTCCGTATGCCAGTGCAGCCGCGGTGGGCTCGTTGACGATACGAAGGACGTTGAGGCCGGCGATTTGGCCGGCTTCCTTGGTTGCCTGACGCTGTGCGTCCTCGAAGTACGCGGGGACGGTGATGACGGCGTCGGTGATGTCTTCGCCGAGGTAAGCCTCCGCGTCACGCTTGAGCTTCATGAGCGTGCGGGCGCTGATTTCCTGCGGCGTGTACTTCTTGCCGTCGATTTCCACGTTCCAGTCAGTGCCGATGTGGCGCTTGACGGAGCGGAGGGTGCGGTCGACGTTCGTGACTGCCTGGTTCTTCGCGGGCTGACCGACGAGAACCTCGCCGTTCTTGGCAAATGCGACCACCGAGGGGGTGGTACGTGAGCCTTCGGCGTTGGCGACCACTACGGGCTCGCCGCCCTCCAGCACTGCAACTACCGAGTTGGTCGTACCGAGATCGATACCGACTGCACGAGCCATAGTGTTCCTACCTTTCGTTCTGCGGTTCTCTGCCCGAGTGGTTGATCTCGAACATGACCGCGAGTTTTTCGCTTGGTGAGCGTCCTCCGCTCAAGTTTGCCTCCGACCGTGGCCGGGAGTCAACTTGAAGTTGAGCCGAGGGCGCTCAAGCTTGTCGAAATGGTCAACTACAGCCCACGTAGATTTGTTCCCGCCTTCCCCGAAAAGCCGGAAAAGTGCGCCACATCACTTCCGTATCCCTCCGAATGGCTACGATCGGCCGGTGACCGATCCCGACAATTCTCCCGCGCGACCTCCTCGCCCGTCACCTCCACGCCCGGCACCCGAGCGACCCGACGTCTCGGTTCGGCCGCTCCGACCTGCAGCGAGCGACGAGACACCCAAAGCCGTGACATTGTCCACCTCTGCCTGGATCGGCTCGTTCGTCGTCCTGGCCGGAATCGCCGGAGTGGTAGTCACCAGCCTCGACGACGTCCGGTCGGCTCTCGAAGAATCGACTGCGCGCGACAATCCCGGATACTCGTCCACCGACATCTCCGATGCCGTGACCGTCGTACTCGCCGGCAGCGGCGGCGGCGCTCTCGTCCTGGTCCTGCTCGCACTTTTGAGCCTTCAACTCCTCCGCGCACGCAAGAACGCCGGGCGGGTGATGACGGCGATCGTGGGAGTCGTGAGCATCGCGGCCGGACTCGGCTTCATGTCTCTGGTCGACGGCGCAGCAGACATCGGCGCCGGAGTTCTGAGATGGGGTCCGATTCTCTACTGCGCCCTGGTCGCGGTGGCGGCGATCGCTCCGTTCGCTCCCGGTGTCAGCACCTGGCTGCGGGGACGCCGATGAAGGTTCACGTACAACTGGACTCCGCGCCGGGCGCGGGCGCTGCTCGTAGCCGTGAACTCGCGGAGACCGGCGCCGGTGGCCTGTTCACGTTCGAGGGACCACACGACGTGTTCTTCCCGCTCGTCGAAGCAGCATCGGCCGTCGACCTCGACCTGATGACCAACGTCGCCATCGCATTCCCCCGCAGTCCCATGCATCTGGCGCATTCGGCCAACGACCTGCAGTTGCTCAGTCGCGGCCACTTTCGACTGGGTCTCGGATCGCAGATCAAACCGCACATCGAAAAACGCTACAGCGCAACGTGGTCGCGTCCGGCGGCCCGCATGAAGGAGACGATCGCAGCGGTCAAGGCGATCTTCACTGCGTGGGAGAACACCTCGACGCTGAACTTCCGCGGCGAGTTCTTCACCCACACGTTGATGCCTCCGACGTTCGATCCAGGCCCCAACCCCTATGGGCCACCGCCCATCCTGATGGGTGCGCTCGGACCGGTGATGACCAGGACGGCTGCCGAGGTGGCCGACGGACTACTGGTCATGCCGTTCCACACGCAACGTCATTTCCTCGAACGAACACTTCCGGCCGTCGGTGCCGGTCTTCGCGAATCCGGCCGCACCCGAGACGAATTCACGATCATCCCGCAGGTCATCGTCGGCGTCGGCCGCGGCGACGATCAACTTGCCGCGGCCGCCAGAGGCGTCCGAGCCCTGCTCTCGTTCTACGGTTCGACGCCCGCATACCGTCCGGTGCTCGACGTCGAAGGGTGGGGCGAGGTCCAACCGGAACTCAATGCCCTGTCGAAGCGAGGTGGCTACACCGAGATGGCGTCGCTGATCACCGATCCGATGCTGACCACACTCGCCGTCGTCGGCACTCCCGAAGAGTGCGCCACCG
Organism: Rhodococcus sp. IEGM 1302; assembly: GCF_030056935.1. Lineage (NCBI taxonomy): Bacteria > Bacillati > Actinomycetota > Actinomycetes > Mycobacteriales > Nocardiaceae > Rhodococcus > Rhodococcus sp. IEGM 1302. The sequence goes on from NZ_JASHKY010000006.1 coordinate 126,661, forward strand.
AGATTCGGCGGCGGTTCGGCGAACATGCCGACGAAGTGTGCTGCTATTTCCCCGGTTACGACGTAGAACCGTCAGACGTGGCGTCGATGATCTCGTCTCTCACCTGAACCCGGTCGAACTTCTTGATCAGGCCCCCAAGATACGGGCCAGCTCGGTCAACGACTCCCGGGCAGCACGCAGGCTCGCGTCACCCTGCTCGATCAGAGGTGCCATCGCCGGAATACGTTGCGCCAAAGTCAGTTCCGCGGTGATGACGGAGACATCCATTCCCATCGACACCCCGAGCACCTGAACGAGTGGCGGGACGGTGTGATCGTTGGCCTCGTTTCCCGAGCCCGGCGCATAGGTGTTTCCGCGGCTGGAGACGATCACCACCGGCTTACCTGCCAGAGGCTGAGTACGCGTGTCGAAAGGCACCGTAGTCCCCAGGACGTGTACGTAGTCGATCCACGCCTTCAACGTGGACGGGATCGACCAGTTGTACATCGGCGCACCGATCACGACGACGTCTGCAGCGGTAAGTTGCTCGATGACCCGAGCCTGGAGTGCTTCCGCGGCGGGATCCGGAATCTCGCCCTCGACTCGCAAGCGTGGTGCATAGTGCAGGGCCGCGTCCGCGAGGTGCGGCAAGGGATCCCGGTGCAGGTCCAACGTCACCGTCGTGTGATCCGGACTGTTCTTCGACCACTGCTGAGCGAACAGTGCGGTCAGATCACGTGAGGTCGAGTGGTGGAGTTCGGCGGACGAATCGATGTGAAGTAGCTGTGGCATCCCTCATCACTACCAGAGCGCGCTCAACTCTTCTCCGCGGCTAGATCGGATTCCGCTGCGTACTGCGCCAGCAGGACTCGTTCGCGCTCGCGACGCGGATAGAAGAACGTCACCACCGCGGCACCGGCACACACGATGATGATCGCCGCGATGTAGGCGTTTGTATCCCCGTCCAGGAAGGCGTTTTTGGCGGCGGTCATGATTTGGTCCGCGTATTGCGGGTAGCGTTCCGCGAGAACTTCGGCGCTGGAGAAGGATTTGGTGAGCGCGGCCTGAGTTTCGGGAGTCACTTCGGATGCGTTCGGCGAGGACGAGATCGCATTTCCCAACGATTTTGCGTACCCGGCCGTGAGTATTCCGCCGAGAATCGACTGCATGATGGCGCCGCCCAGGTCGCGTTGCAGGTCCGAGGTTCCCGACGCCATACCAGCGCGGTGCACGGGAACGGATCCGGTCAGCGAACGCGATGCCGGTGTGCCGGCCAGACCGACGCCGATGCCGACAAGCGCATAGGCCAGCGCGACCTGCCAATACTGTGTGCTTTCGTTCCACAGGAACAGCGCGACGAACAAACCGAGAACCACGAACAGGTAGCCGGCGAGCAGCGTGACGCGGGCGCCGTACCTTTCGATCATGGTCGCCGAGCGCGGCGCGACGATCACCATCGCCAGCGCAGCCGGAATGATCGCCGCACCGGCTGCCAGCGTCGAGTACCCGAGGACGTTCTGCAGGAACTGCTGGCCGATGAACATCGCGCCCATGAGCGAACCGAACACGACCAACCCACCCACCGCCGCGACCCAGAAGGTCGGGCGCGCAGCTACGTGAAGATCGAACAGCGGATTGGCCGCGCGTCGCTGTTGCAGGAAGAACCCGATACCCGCGACAACTGCTATCGCCCCGAGCACCAGAGCCAACGTGCCCGAACCCTTCACCGGCGCAAAGTTGATGGACAACACCAGCGCCCCGATGAAGACGATCGACACTATGCCGCCGAGGTGATCGACTCGCTCGGTCGTCTCGTTGACGTGAGCGGGAACCAACACCAGGGAACAGATCAGTGCCACAAGGGCCAAGGGAAGGGTGACAAAGAAGACCGAACCCCAGTGAAACTGCTCGAGCAGCGCCCCCGAGACGATCGGACCGAGTGCTGAAATCGCGCCACCGATTGCCGACCACATGGCAATCGCCTTGGTTCGTGCCGGTCCGGCCCACAACGCCGTGATGATTGCCAGCGTGGTCGGGAACGCCAGACCTGCCGAGACGCCTCCGACTATCCGAGCGAGGAACAGCACTTCGAAGTTCCCGGCGAATCCCGCCACGATCGACGCCGGAATGGACAGCGCCATGCCGGTGACCAGCAACATCTTGCGGCCGTATCGGTCTCCCAAGGCCCCCAGGTAGAGCACCGTTCCGGCCAGGCCCAGCGAGTAGCCGACCGCGATCAGGTTCAGTTGCGTCTGACTGGCGTCGAAAGCCCGCCCGATATCGGGCAAAGCGACATTCGCGACCGAGAGATTGAGGTTCGCGACCGCAGCGACCAGGATGAGCGTCCCCAGGACGAGGGTGGCTCGATCCGGTGAAGCGGACTTGATGTCACTCGCCATGCGCGTGCTCCCATCGAGGTGGGACCCGAACCTGGGAGTTATGTCCGGATCATCCCGAACTCAAGATAGAACCCTCGTCCGGCGCTCGCATAGTGAACGGGTCCCTATTCGGGCACAATTTCAGCCAGGACGCCCTCGGCGCTGCGGGCGGCGACCAGGCAGGCGCGCGAGGTGAACCTGTCGAAGAGCGGATGTCTGGACAACTCGCGCCATCTGCGGACAGCCGCCGTGGCCCGCGCACGCTGCACCTCCGGCGATTCTTCCGGTTCGCAGCCCAACCGGTCACTTGCCCGGATTCCGTAGCCGCCGATCAGTCTTTGCAGTTGTGCCAGGTCGTCGGGTGGCAGATCCGTGTGTACCGAACGAAGACGCCCGAGCAGGCGAAGTTCGTGAAAGCCGTGAACATCGGCAAGCAACCGTTGCGCCTCCGCCGCGATCTGATCGCCTTCCTCGCTCGGATCGGCTTCGAGGATTCTTCCCAGCGTCACCAGCGCCGTGTGCGATTTGAGCTGATCTGCCCGCTGCCCGAATTGAACGTCGATCACCTGACGCAGTTCGTCCAGGCCGCTGCGCTCCAACAATTCGGCCGCCAGGGACGGTGAATCGGTCGCCCCCAACTTGATCGACGTCACGGCTAGGCGAATTCCGAAGAGCCCGAACCGATCGGCCAATTGCGCCCGCATCGCCGCATCGACCGGCAGCGGACTGTCCTGCCTGGCAAAGCGATCCGCGGAGAGCAGTGCAAGGCTCAGATCCTCGGCCGGAACCTGCGCGAGCGCCGAGAAGGCCGCGAACTCGCTCTGCCTCATCGTCCGAGCAGCGAGCGCGAGTAGACCTGCCACCGGAACCACCGACTGGCACAGGCCGGTTCGCTCCAACTCCTCGGCGAATCGCGCCGCGACGTCCTTCGCCGAAGACAACGCGTCGAGCCTGCCTGCGCCGACCTCATCGGCACGCGAGAGAACTCCGATCACTCCGAGTGGCCCGGATTCTCCGCCCACGTGATCCGCGATCTTCCCGAGGAACTGCATGTCACTGGCGTTGAGAGCCCGCAAGAGGTAGACCACTGCATCCGCGCCCGGTGCCTCACCGTCGGGAACGAGCATGTCCCAGGTGCGGGCCGAGACCTCGGTCGAGAGCGACGAGGTGCCCGGTGTGTCGATGATCGTCGTACGAGCCAATGCCGAAGACGGCCAGTCGACGTCGATGCGGTCCACCGAGTCTGCGGTGTACTCGCCCAGATCGAACGTGAGCCTGCCGTCGCGGCGCGTCACCGGCACGTTGAACTCGGCACCGTTCTCGGCCGTCGCGGTCACCTGCGGCGTCGTCCCGTTCCGATACCAGGTGACGACGCGTGTGCATTCCGTCGCGTCGGTAGGCGCTATATCCTGTCCGACAAGCGAATTGAGCAGCGTCGACTTACCCGCTTTGAGGGAGCCGGCGAGCGCCACCCGGAGTGGCTCGTCGAGCCTGGCCGCACATTCTTCCAACTGGGCGCGCGTCTGCGGCTGATCGGCGTAGGCACGTCTGGCGTGGTCGATCAGGGCGTGTGCCGACTCCACTGCGGTCACGGTGGTCGCGGCATTCATGCGTTGGTCACCTTTGCCGAGGCAGGAGCGGGAGTTTCGCCGATCAGCGTTCCGGCAACGGCGTCGAGCTCCGCGACGACGCGCATGTCGGTCTCCAGACGCTTGATCCGAGCGGCATGTTCACTCGATTCCAACTGCGCGGCTTCCTGAGTGGCGCGGAGGGATTCGTTGATCGAGCGCAACGCCTGCTCGGCGATGTCGGTGAAGTGATCACGCAACAGCCGCTGCACCAGGCGCAGGCGGTCCTTCGACTCCTTGCCCACCTGGAAGCTGACGTCGTCGGCAAACCGTCGGATGGCCGCTTTCGCCTCAGCGCGACGCTTGAGCACCTGAGCCTGCTTGTCTTCACGATAAGCCTTGGTGCCCAGCAGAACCCCGGCGCCGATGGAGATCGGATTGACCAGTGCCATGCCCATCATCGTGGTGATCAAGCCGAACATGAGCACGCCGCCGTACGAGCCGCGCATGCCGACCAGGACTTTCTGAGTGATGCCGATTCGGCCGGATTCGAGGTCCGCCAATGCACCGACCGGTTCCAGGAAACCGTCGGTGTCGGCGACGTCGAGATGCGGGAGCGCGACGTCACCGGTCTCCGCAAAGTGCTGCGCCACAACTTCTGCCAGCCACTGTGCGCGATCATGCGCCCACACGAAGTTGTCACCGATCGCGGTGGCGATCTCCTGTTCGAGCCACTCCCCCACGACGTCCCAGTCCTTACCGGGATCGCCTTCGTCGACCGTCTCCTCGGCCTGGCGGGTCACCCGGCGCAACCGGTCCCGGAGGTCGTGATCGATGTCGGCGGCGAGGTCTGCGATGCCGTCACCGAGGCTCTGCTGCCACAGTGAGGTCTTCTTGTGCAGTTCCTCGGCCGCTGCCCGGGCACGCTGCAGTCCCGCGACCGCTGCCTGAGCGGTCGACGGATCCTTCAGCGCCGCAAGCTCACTGCCCATCTCCAACGTCAGATGCGCTGCCGCAGAACGCACATCCATCGCAACTGCGCGTCGAGTATTCGATTCGGCACGCGCAACGACGTTGTCCCGCAAGAACTGATAGAGGTCCAAAAATCCGGATTCCGCTTCGAGTTCCTTGTCCCCCAGCCTCAGCGCGTGCGAGCGCAGTACCGAGGAGATCGGAATGAGCGGCAGATCCAACCCGGCACGCTGGAGATGTCCGCGATCGGCGTCGAGGATCTGCCGCCAGTGCGGGTACAGATCGGTCTTGCTGATCAGCCCGGCTACCGCAGGACACAGATTGACGACCTGGCGGATGAATCCCAGCTCCGGTTCGGTGAACTCCTGGCTGGAGTCCGACAGAACCAACACTGCATCGGCCGCAGTGATCAATCCCAATGTTCCTGCAGCATGAGGATTTCCATGACCGCCGACACCAGGGGTGTCGATCAGAACCAAACCGTCGGCCAACAGCGGACTGGGAACACCCACTTCCACACGCAGAACCTCACGCCCTTCGGCGCGAGGCGTGGCCGGGGTGATCCCCATCAGTTCCTCGAGCGGGAGGGGCACCCGAATGGGCGCCGCACCCGGATCGGCGAGAATCAGTTCGGCGACCGCGGTCTCCGCGTACTGAACTACCGTCGCCACGGCCGTGGTCTCGTCGTCACCGACCGAGCACACGTCGATGCCTAGCAGAGAATTGACGAACTGGCTCTTGCCCTGCTTGAGGGGTCCGACCACCACGATGCGAATACGCGGGTCGTTGACTCTCACCTGAGCGTTCTCGAGTCGGCGCACCAGATCCGTGCGCCCGAAATCCTTCGCCACGACGGCTGTTCGTTCGAGCAACGACGCCGTCGACGACGCGACGCGCGCCTTCCGGCTGCTTACCTGACTCGCTGAATCACTCATGAGCTACGTTGACCCGCAATTCTTCCCGACTCGAATATCCGGCCCTGCGAACGCATAGCGCACGCAGGGCCGGATTTGTTACATCAGGTCATTTTGACCGATTTCAGTTCCTGCGTCAGCAGATCAGGGATGCAGGTGATCGACAACCGCAACCGGGTCGATGTGATCGACCGGCGCTGCAACCGAATCCTCGGCGAAGAGCGAGTGTTCGGTATCGGCGCTCAGACCCGAAGTGGAACCCGAACCGAAAGCATCGGTCGCATCGATCGACGACCACGCGTTCAGCGCACCGGTCAACGAACTCGTCAGGTCGGACACTCCGCTCACTGCTCCACCGAGGGATCCGCCCAGGTCAGCGACTCCGCCGCCGCCAACGGTACCGCCGCCGTCGACTGTGCCACCGGCAGCTGCGGCTGCGTCGGCACCGATCGAACCCGTCACGTCGGTGACTGCTCCGACAGCCCCGCCGAGCGATCCACCGAGATCGGTGACGCCGTTCAGTGCGCCGCCGAGCGACCCACCCAAACCAGCCGCAGCGTTCGTGGCCGCGTCGAGACCTGCTGTTGCGTCGAGACCTGCGGTTGCGTCCAGCGCGCCGCCCACAGTTGCTCCGAGGTCGCCGGTCACACCGCCGAGGTTCAGGCCTTCTGCCGCGATGCTTCCGAGGTCGACGGAAGGCAGTTCAGCGGAGATCGGGCCGAGGTTCACAGCGCCGAGGTCGACGGAGGGCAAGTCGGCACCGATCGAACCGGTGTCGATTCCGCCGAGGTTCAGTGCCGTGTCCAGCGCTCCACCGAGTGCACCTTCGGCACCGAGAACGCTGTCGAGAGAGCCCCCCAGCCCGAGGCCCGCGCCCAGCGCACCGTCCAGCGCGCCGGTCAGGTCCGTGCCCACGGAACCGACAGCACCCAAGCCGCCTGCACCTGCGAGGGCGGTGTCGAGAGCCGCAGCGACACCGGCTGCCAAGCCTGCTTCACCGCCCAGACCGAGTGCACCACCGAGATCGATTCCGGTAAGTCCGCCTGCGCCCAGCGCTGCGTCGAGAGCGCCGCCGAGACCGCCCGCGAGCCCGGCATCGACGCCGAGTGCCGAACCGAGAACACCCTCGAGGGCCGTCGACAGATTCGCGCCTCCGCCCAGAGCTGCCGCGAGGTCTGCGCCGAGACCACCTTCGAGGTCGAGTGCTCCCCCGAGCAGTCCACCGAGTGCGCCACCCAGGTCGGCTCCGACCGTTCCGCCGGCACCGAGGGCGCCGGAGAGTGCCGCGCTGAGCTGCGCGCCGAGGTCTGCGCCGCCGCCGAGTACGGCGTCGAGGTCGAGTCCGCCGCCGAGACCCAGTGCTGCGTCGAGTGCGCCGCCCAATGCAGTTTCCAGACCGCCGCCGACGCCGAGTGCTCCGCCGAGGGCGCCACTCAGGGCAGCACCGAGATCGAGGCCGCCCGCGATATCGGTGAGAACGCTGACATCCGTGATCGCGCCGAGGACGCCGCCGAGCGATGCACCCAGATCGGCGCCGATCGTGCCGCCGGCTCCCAGGACGCCCGAGAGCGCGCCGGACAATGCCGTGCTGAGGTCGCCTGTCAGAGCGCCGGCAAGATCCAGGCCGCCGCCGAGTGCAAGAGCGGATTCCAGTGCGCCGGTCAGGCTCGCGCCCAGTTCGCCGCCGATGTCAAGGAGACCGCTGAGGTCTGCTGCGCCGCCGAGGAGTCCACCGAGAGCCAGGCCGAGATCGGCTCCGAGGTCACCACCGATGGCGAAGACGGGTGCGAGAGCTCCGCTGAGCCCTGCCGTCAGGTCGAGTCCGCCGACTGCGCCGATCGCGGCGTCGAGGGCTGCTCCCAGCTCCGCAGTCAGGCCGCCGGTCACACCGAGGGCGCCGCCCAGAGCCGCGCTGAGCTGTGCGCCCAGATCGAGAGCTCCTTCGAGATCGAGTGCGCCGCCCAAACCGAGACCGGCTTCGATCACAGCGCCGAAGGCTGCGCCGAGTTCGGCACTGATCTCGCCACCGATGGCAAGCGCAGCGCTGAGGGCTGCTGCGAAGTCGCCGACCAGGTCGAACTGGCCGCCGAGGGCGCCTCCGACTCCGATTCCTGCACCGGCGCCGAGACCCAGGCTGCCGCCGAGGCCACCACCGAGACCACCGGTGAGTCCACCACCGAGACCACCGCCGAGTCCGAGACCGCCGCCGATTGCACCGGCAGCGGACGCACCGGCGTTGACGATCGCGGACAGGTCGGCGCCACCACCGGCAAAGAGTCCGGACTCGGCGACCAGCGGAGCGACCGCGACGATGTCGGCGGGGCTGACGTCGCACAGACCGGCAGCATCGAGTGCCGCGGTCGGGTTGGCGCAGTAGTTGGCAGCTGCCTCGTCGTCACGAAGTAGCCCGAGGATGAATTCGAGTACGGCGTTCGTTGCCATGGCGGGTTCTCCTGAAGTTCGTTGACCGGGTTGTTGCCGGTGGGTAGTTGCCGGTGGTCCGGAAACTGGTGCGCTGCCAGAGGTAGCGAGTGGAATCAACGCTAAGAACTTTTGCGACTGGGGCCAATGGGGAGCACCCCCCTCTTCTGCAGGGACAGGTGGGGAAGCCCCCCATCGGGCTACGCCCGGTCGGAATAGGGGATTTGCCCCGATTAGGGGATCGGTCCCCTACTTCGTCGCGACGCCTCCGATCCGGTAACGATCTAGGTCCTGAAACCGACATCGCAGACAACCGCGACAGTCCTTCTGTCGCCCACGACCAGGGGAGTTCGTTCATGGCGGCAGGGCTCGGCATCAGCATCGGTTCGGCCACTCTCGTAGCTGTCACCGACGGCTCGACCGGTGAAACGCAACAGGTCCGCTTACCCAGTGCGCTGCAATTGGACGACGGATCCGTCATCACCGGATTTGTCGAGCGCGTCGGAGACCCGATTCCGATACTTGCCGCCGACGGTACCGAGTACCGCGGCGAGGCTCTCGCGGCGACAGCGGTCGGCGCACTGGTAGACCAGGCAGGCGGTAACGAAGGGCCAACTGTCGTCCTGGCTCACCCGGTGGGGTGGAACCGCCACACAGCACGCACCATGGAGTCCGCTCTGGACGACGCCGGAATTCACGGGGCGACTCTCGTCGCCGAACCCGCAGCCGTCATGGCGTGGCTCGCCGCTTCCGGAACTGTCGTCAGCGACGGTCTGACCGTCGTCTACGACCTCGGTGCTCGCTCGCTCGACGTCACGATGATGTCCACGACCGACGGACGAAGCGAGATATTCGGTAAGCCGCTGCGCAGCGAGGACATCGGCGGCGACGAATTCGATCACCTCGTCACCGTTCACCTGCTCGATGCGGTTTCCGACCAGTTCGCAACCCTTGATCCCTTTGCACCCGAGACGATTGCAGCGCTGGAAACTCTGCGCGAGCATGCCCGCGCAGCCAAGGAGGAACTTTCCACCGAGACGGAAACCGTTGCCCGCGTGGCGCTTCCCGGTGCCGTCAGCGACGTTCGACTCGTTCGTTCAGAACTCGAAGATCTGATCCGGCCCGCCCTCACCGAATCGGTGGCATTGGTTCGCGAAAGCCTGCGATCTGCCGGCGTCGAGTCCAGTGACGTCAATCAGGTTGTCCTGGCCGGCGGAAGCTCGTCCATTCCCCTTGTCGCCGAACTACTGTCGGCGGAGCTTCGTGTCCCGGTGATCGCCGACGCCGATCCAGCGTCGAGCGCGGCGTCCGGCGCCGCGGCCCTCGCACTCGACGCCAGAGACTCGCAAGTACCGGCCGCCGCCACTGCAGTGATTCCCGCCGAGCCGTCTCGCAAGCCCGCACCGGTTCCCGCCTTCTCCACTCCGTTGCTTGCCGAGCCGACCGAAGAAGAGAACACGGCGACTCGACGCTCGTCGAGGGTCGGCGTCGTTGCTGCAGTGGTGGGAGCATTCATCGTGCTCGCCTCAGGCGGGCTCGGAATCGGAACTGCCATGGACAAGATCAACGTTCCGTCCAGTTCGGCGAACACCACCAGCGAGTCCACCTCCTCGACCGCTTCGACCACCGCGGGCTCTACTCCCGGCAGCACCACGGCAGCGGAAGCGGCAGGCACCGGATCCACGACTGCGAACAACGGCACTCAAAGCAATCAGCCCGGTTCTCCTGCTGCCGCAGGCGGCTCGACGACGGCGCCGGGGGCAGTTCCGGTTGCCGGCGCACCGGCGGGATCCTCGCCCGCACCGGGCGAGACCGCTCCGTCGGCGCCTGCACCTGCCGCACCCGGCGCCCCGGCGCCCGCACCTGCTCCCGCCCCGGCACCAGCACCCGCACCCGCGCCTGGAGCCGGCGTCGGGACCGGTGTCGGTGACGCTGCGACCGGCATCGGAAACGGAGTCGGCGGTCTGGTCGACGGTGTCGGCAACGGAGTCGGCGGCGTGGTCGGAGGTCTCGGTAACGTCGTCGGTGGTGTCGGAAACGTGGTCGGTGGTGTCGTCGGCGGCGTCACCGCACCGATCCGCTGACCGGCGGTCTTTCGATGAACCGTGACAACGGCACCGAATCGTCGTTCATCGCAGGACTTTTGCGCGACGTCGACCTGACTGCATCGCCACTGCGCCTATTCGTCACCGGGACCGATGCCAGCGCTCGGCCCCAAGTGACGAGGGTTGTTCGGAAGCGAATCGAATCGGGTGACAAGCCCGTGGTCACCGCAGTCACGCATGACGTCCCCGCCGACGCGATTGTGGTGATCGCGGACGCGCAAGCTCTGACCTCCGATGAAATCCGTGCCCTGAAAGAGCTTGTCCAACGTGACGACCTCGGAGTTGTCGTAGCCTCCGATCGGATCGATCCACCACTCGCACCGATCTACTCGAACATCTCGAGTTTCGGCACCGTGTTGCATCTGAACCCGTTGAACCGAAACGATATTCGGAAGATCGCGGCCGAGCGAAGAGTCCCGCTCGACGACCGCGCCGTGGTGGCGCTCGAGCATCTGTCCGGTGGTTCCTTCGGGGCGATCGAAGCGTACTTCGCCGCCGCCTCGGCAGGCCGCCCGGAAATGCCGAACGCCATACGCACACACATCCTCCACCAGGTCACCGCTCTGCATCCGATCGAGCGCGAGATCCTCGAAGTTTCACTCGCCGTCCCGGACATCGACGCCTTCGAGCTCGATCTGGGACAGGAGAAGTTCAGCCTCACAGCTGCATTCGACCGGGCACTGGCGACCGGACTGTTCGGTTCGCGATCACCACTCATCGCGAGCGTGCTCGCCGAGTCGACGAGCACCGGGCGTATCCGCAGCGAGCTGATCAGAATCGTCGAATCACGCGCACACACGAGAACCCTCGATATCGACACAGCACGAAGACTTTTCGACTCCGGAATCCGCCACCGCGATCTCACGGGTGTACTACGAGACGCCGTCGAGGCGAGCACGCCGGCGGTCGCGGCAGATCTCTTTCGCCGCGTGAATTCGATCGAGCCTCTCGGGGTGGCCGACACGCTGCTGTACGCCCAGGTCTCGGCTCGCAGTGGTGACCTCGACACTGCCTGCCGTCTGGCCGATTCCGTCATCGCCGCACCCGATCTCGACGACGCGAGATTGGCTGCGGCGGTGCGAATCCGCGCAGCTTCGTCCGCAGCATGCGGCCAACTCGGCGCCGCTGCAGATCTCTACACCTGGCTGGGGCCAGGGCGCACCGGAAACGAATCCCCCTTCGCCGCAATCACTTTCCTCGGCATCGGCAAGGTCGATGACGCGAACGCCGCGCTCACCGGACACACAGGATCACCGTCGAGCTCGACGGTCGGCGCTACCACACTGGCCAACGGACTGATGCAATCGGTCACCGGGAGCGCGCCGAGTGCGCTCAACACGATGTCGCGCGCACTCTCGCTCCCCGGCGGAGCCGACACATCTGAATTCCAGCCTGATTCCGCCCCGGCGCTGGTAGCTCTCGCACTCCTGCACAACGGCGCCCATGAACGGGCCGCCGCTGTCGTCACGGCCGCGATCGCCGCCGACGACGCAAGCAGCCACACGTGGGCGCGACTTCACCTCCTCGGCGCCTGGATCGCGATGGTCCGCGGGCAGGACGCGATTCTCGAAGACCTACCGCAGGAGGTAGTCCGCGGCCCCCTCCGTGAGCGTGACGCACTGTTTCTGCATGCTCTGATCGTGGGTCTCGCTCGGCGTTCCGGCGATCTCGCCCAGCTGCGTCGAGCTTGGTCGGGCGCGGCAGGCACCCTCTCGTCCTGCAGCGTTGATCTGTTCAATCTGCTTCCTATCGGCGAACTGTGGCTCGCGGCAGTACGGCTCGAGGAGACCGAGCAGGTCGAGCATCTCGTCGACGACGCGCGCTCACTCCTCCGCGCGCTCGGCGAGCCGCCGCTGTGGTCGTCGCCGCTGCATTGGTACGGCGTCCAGGCGTCGATCCTCTCGCAGTCGCCGGCCGATCTCCTCCCACACGCCCATACACTCGCCGAATCAGCCAAAACTCACACTTACGCAGCCGGTTTGGCGATCGCCGGACGCCAGTGGCTCCTACTCATGCAAGGCAACGTCGACGCAGACGGTGTCGAAGCCGCCGCACGAACGCTCAGTCGGATCGGACTCCCGTGGGACGCCGCTCGCCTCGCCGGCGAAGCAGCGCTGCGCACCCCGGACACCAGATCGGCCACGGCACTGCTCCACGTTGCGCGCTCGCTACGCACAACGTCGACGGCCGAGACAAGTGCAACCGATACCGCCACAAGTGCGGCGCCACCGTCGGTGTTGACCGAGCGCGAACAAGAAGTTGCCGAACTCGTCGTCGTCGGACTGACGTATCGGGAAATCGGCGAACGCCTCTACATCTCCGCTAAAACCGTCGAGCACCATGTCGCACGCATCAAGCGGCGCGTCGGGGCGCAGTCTCGTTCGGAACTGCTCACCATCCTTCGCAGCATGACACCGTCGAACAAGTAGTTAGCTGCATGTTGTCCAGAGGGTTGCGTATATCCGTTTAAGTGATAGTTTTCACAGCAATCAGGACATGCCTGCCGAGCAAAGTTCGGTAACTGTGAAACGGGGATCGCTATGAAGTGGGGAGTCGGACTCGCCGTCGGCAACAAACGAAGCATTGCTGCGATCGCGAGACCTGACTCGGAGTTGGTGACCCTCGAACGCGAATCGGTTCTGCACCACGCCCCCGACGGCACCGTGCAGCTAGGCGGAACCGCGGCGGGGTCCACCGGGTTGCGCGGGTTCCTCGACAGGGTCGGCACCGACGATACCGACAACTTCTCCGAGCACATGACGCGAGGGGAGGAACTGGTAGCGACAGCAATGTATTGCCTGGTCAAGGAAGTCCGAACACTCACCGATCAGAACCTGAACATCTCTGCGGTGATCCCCGCGGGTTGGTCGAGCGATTCCGTCGACGTACTGCGCGGCGCACTCGACAGCATGAATCTCGACGGCGTCGAACTGATTTCAGAAGATGAAGCCTCTGCAGCTTGGCTCGCGGATCCGCACGCCGACGACCGTGCTGCTCGCGGAGCCGCAGCGTTGGCCTTCTCGATCACCTCTACCTGTCCCGAACCCCAGCCAACCGATTTTGCCGAGCCAGAGGACACCCCCGAAGAGTTTCCGCCGTTCGTTCTGATCGAACCGGAGCCGGAATCCGGCGTGGAGGCACCGGTCACGAAAGAACCGAGCATCGACGGTTGGCTGAATCGCCAGTGGCGGTCGGAGCGCCGACCGATCATCGCCGCAGCAGCCGCCGCAGTCTTTCTGACGGTGTCGGGTTGCGCGGCCGCGGTCATCATCGGACACACTCCGACCATTTCAGCACCCAGGATTCTCGACGCACAATCTTCCCTGTCCCCCGGGACGGACACAGCTGCCACCCCGACGAGTTCATCCGGGACAGGCACGCAATCAGCGACCTCACCTCCACCGGAAGTACCCGCTCTCGGCGCGCAGCCGACGGCGCAGTCGTGGGCATCCGAAGCGGAATCGACCTCATCCGAATCCCAGCCCATCCCGGTGAGTCCGGGCACCGGTACAGAGAAATCCACTACGGCGAACGTCCCCGCGCAACAGGGATCGCCGATCACCATCCAGATCGATCCCCTTCGGATCGAGAACCTGCCGCCGGTCGTCGGACCGCTGGATCCGGTCGATCCGGTCGATCCGGATACCCCGGACACTCCCGCCGTGACCGACCCCACTGATACACAGACAACGCCGACGCAGCCGTCCAACCCGACCGACACAACCGATCCGGTGGTTCCGAATCCCGACATGCCCGTCATGCCATTGGCCCCGAGACCCGGAATGCCAAGTTAGACAGAATAATTCGACTTGCCGACAACAGGCACATATTCCTCGTCGAAACTTTTCCCCTATGGTGGGTGCGGTACCTACCGGCTCGGTGCCGGGGACTTGAAGGGATTTCATGCGTAACTCGTTGGCGATCCGCACCGCTGTGGTCGGCGCCTCGGCACTACTGCTCGCAGCTCCATTCACCACGACGGCATCGGCAGAGCCCGCCTCCGACACGCATGTCGAACAGCTCGGGGCAGATCAGCTTCCGGCTGAGCTGGTCGAGGCGATCACACGCGATCTGAAGATCTCCCCACAGGAGTATCTGGACCGCGCTGCCAAAGCTCAGGAACTCGGTGCATACGCCCAGGAATTCAAGTCCGAGCGCCCTGGCGACTACGCCGGCTCGTGGATGGGACTCGACGGTCAACCCGTCGTAGCCGTCACCACCACCGAAGCTGCACGCATCGCGGCCGACGACGGTTACCGCACGCACGTCGCCCCCGTCTCCGCCGACACCCTCGAGAAGACGCTGGCCGACGTCAACGGATGGATTGCCGGGCTGCCCAAGGAAATCTCACGCGCAGTCAATTCGGCGACTATCGACGTCCTGAACAACCAGGTCGTCATCGACGTCGCGAACAGCCCCGTCGGGCAGGCGCTCAATCTTCCGACCCTGCTCGAGAACACCAAGATCGTTCTCAGCCCGGACGGTGGCGGATCGGTTGATCCCGGAGCACTCGGCGGCGACACCTACATCACGTCGACAGGCCCCATTCGCGAGACACCGACCGAGAACATCTCGGTCTGCTCGTTCGGGTTCAACGCCGTCGACGATCAGAACAATGCTCTCAATATCAGTGCCGGACACTGCAATCCGGCCGAGGGTTCGAAGTCGCCCGTCTACCTGCCGAATCACGCGAACGTCGACGACAGTCAGTTGATCGGAGCATTCTCACAGTCTTCCGTCGGCAACAACGCCGGCGATCTCGATTACTCGGTCATCAAGTTCGATCAGTCCGGCATCGACGCGGGCCTCGACCGTGCTGCCGTCCGCGGTGCCAACGGGACCACCCTCGCGATCACCGGAACAGCACGTCCCGTGATCGGCGCTCCCATCTGCAAGTCCGGCCAGACGTCGTCCTTCACCTGTGGTGTCGTGGCAGCCGATCGCGTCGAAACTCAACTGGTCATGGCGGACGGTGATTCACGAACCGTTCGCGGATTCGCCGGCACCGCGTGCACCCTCGCCGGGGACAGTGGCGGCGCCATCGTCTCCGGAACCTTGGCTCTGGGCATCACCAGCGGCTCCAACAGCAGCGGAGCACCCAGTTGCAACGAAGCGAACCTGGTACTGGCGACCTCCGGTGGAACCTCGAATCTGGGTATTCCGGTCGGAGACATCCTCGACGCGGCAGATCGCGCTTCCGGTGGCGGTGTCGGTGCCGGAATCCGCGTCCGCACTGCAGGTTGACCAACCACTGATTCACGCACTGTGCCCGCCGATCCGTTTCGCGATCGGCGGGCACAGTGCTGTTGTCGGTCGAGGTCAGCGCTGTCTGCTCATGTAACGGGTGGGAATAGCGCGTTCGAACCCATATAGTCATGGTCGACTGTGATCGGCTCACCACAAGTCCGTGAGCCGTATCCGTGTGCTCCCAGGGGGGTGGTACGCGGTCAACGAAGTGGAAAGGCCCACATGCGAAGCTCCATCGCACGTCGCGCCGCAGTGTTCGGTTCGGCCGCGCTGCTGCTCCTCGGACCGATTACCGCGGTCGCGAACGCAGAACCGAACGAATCCGGGGTATCCGATCAGGCAGCCCATCTGCCCGTCGAACTCGCCGAAGCCCTACAGCACGACTTGGCGCTGACGCCCGACCAGTTCGTCTCGCGTTCCGAACTCGCGCAGAAGCTCGCGGAGTTCGCCGCCATCGCGCGCGTCCAGTTTCCCGACTCTTTTGCCGGAGTGTGGCTCGACGACCTCGGTAAGGGCGTAGTCGCTCTCGCTGACGGTCGAGACAAGGATGCTGCCCGCGAGGCCGCCGAGAAGGCCGGTTTCGAGGTCAAGGACGTCGCGCAGAGCGAGCAGGCTCTGCAAAGTCAACTCTCGGCACTCAACACCTGGCTCGATTCGCAGCCTGCCGAGGTCGCAGACCTCGTGCGTGGCATTGCCGTCGACGTCGTCGGCAACGGAGTCGCCCTCACCGCCGATCCTGCCGCCGGCATCGAATTGCCTGAGTTCCTGAAGCGGACCGTCGTCCATACCGCTGCTCCGCTACTGGTTCCCCCGATCGTCGCGGACCTCATCCCCGCAACCGGATCCGCAACCGGCGACGCTGCACTGGGCGGAGACGCCTTCGGCGCAACCTCCGGTAACACTGGACTGCGTTGTTCATTCGGCTTCAACGGCACCGACGGTTCAGGACGCACAGTCAACATCAGCGCCGGTCACTGCGATCCCAACCGTGCCGCTGCCGGCACCTCGAACTCCAGCCAGGTCTTCCCGATGGTGAACAACCAGACCGGGCCCCGCGTCGGGTACTTCGCCAAGAGCAGCTTCGACGGGCGCGACTACTCGATCATCAACATCGACGACAACGCGAAGTACCGCTTCGAGAACAACAGCGTGCGGGTCCCGTTCAACCGCTCGGTCAACATCACCGGTACCGCCGATCCTGTCGTGGGCGCCCCGGTCTGCAAGGCAGGATCGACCACAGGCTTCAGCTGCGGCGTCGTCACCGGCGTCAACCGCGTCGCAAAGGTTTTGGATCACACCCTCGACAACGGCTTCACCACCAACATCTGCGTCCTGCAGGGTGACAGCGGTGGCCCGATCGTCTCCGGAACGTTGGCAGTGGGCATCACGAGTGCGTCCAACGTCGCCACCTCTCCCCTGTGCGAGATCGCTCAGGCAGAGACACTGTTCGGGCAAGAAGCCCCGACCCAGTACGCGACGCCGATCAACGACATCCTCGCCGCCAACCCAGGCCTGAAGGTTCGCGACTACTGATCACACGCATTCCTCGAGACAGCAAAACGGGCGCCACACCTTCTGAAGGTGTGGCGCCCGTTTCGGCGTTCGTGACGTTCTACTGGAAGAGAGTTGTTCCAGCCGGAGCGTTCAGAACCTTGATCAGGTCCAAGCCCGCGACGACGGCGGTTCCGCCGCCGGCGAGGATGGTACCGGCGACTCCACCGATACCGGCCCCTGTGACCATGCCGGGCAGGCAGCCGACGACCAGGCCGGGCAGACCCACGATGCAACCGATGACCGCCCCGACGATCGTGCCGGTGAGGCTACCGATCTGCGTGGCAAGCCCGAGCTGTGACTGGAACTTCTCGATTGCCTTCTGATCCTCGTCAGGCGAAGCAACCGGGGTGAACTCGGCAGCGACCGACTTCGGCTTGGAGCTGGCCGGGTCCAGGTTCGGCTTGAGGGTGAGGGTCTTGCCGTCCTCACTGACGGTCTCGTCGAACGGGAACTGAACGTCGCCGAGGTTGAACGCGAGCGGAAGGCTCACGAGAGTTGCGCCCTGGCTGTTCTGCAAGTCGACGTGAGTTCCGTCGCCCGAGACCCGGAATGCTCCGGCGTCGATGGTGGTGACAACGGCCTGGTCGACGACCTCGGCGGTGTACGAAACGTCGGGTGACGTCTCCGGAGCTGCGTAAGAAGTACCTGCAGCGATGCCCGTAGCGGCAATGGTCATCGCTGCGACGGCCGCAGCTTTTCGAATGAACATTTTTGATCCTCCCCGGGATCGGGCGGGCGTCAGTCGATGACTCACACCACCCGTTTCCCCTGTGCGTGACGGGCGTAACGATAACAGCCGGTCGGTTGTTCTCACCTGCTCGGAACCCGACTTAGGGCTGCCTGACAGATGGACACCTGACGGGCACCGCCTAACGTGACGACCAGACATGTCTGCGTCTGGCCCAGCCCGTCCGACGCAGAAGATCGATCTCTCCAGGCCACGAGCGGTTACCAGCCGGTACCTACAGGCTGGTAATGCTAGTTACTGGCGGGTAACATAACGCAGGTTAGTATCAGTGGGCTGTCCCGAGGTGGCCGACGCGTCGCCCTGAAACGAAAGGCCGCGACATGAATGCCCTGACGATTACGTTGGGCACGATTGGTGCTCTGCTGAGCTTGGTGTGTTGGTACATCTTCCTCTCAGGCGCGCTGAGGATGTTCAACACCGTGCGCATCGGCCAGTCGGCACCCGATCGATGGCGCCCGTTCTTCCCTCGCTTCAAGCAGATGATCATCGAGTTCATCGCGCACACGCGCATGAACAAGTTCCGCAGCGTCGGCTGGGCCCACTGGCTCGTCATGGTCGGCTTCCTCGGTGGGTTCCTGCTGTGGTTCGAGGCCTACGGCCAGACGTTCAACCCCGAATTCCACTGGCCCATCTTCGGTAACACGTGGGCGTGGCACCTGTGGGACGAGATCCTCGGCCTGGGCACCGTCATCGGTATCACCACGCTGATCGTGATCCGTCAGCTCAACCACCCGCGTCTGCCCGCGCGCCTGTCCCGTTTCGGCGGCTCCAACTTCAAGGCTGCCTACGTCATCGAAGGCATCGTCCTGCTCGAGGGCCTGGGCATGATCATGGTCAAGGCAGGCAAGATCGCGACCTACGGTCACGCCAACCCGTGGACCGACTTCTTCACCATGCAGGTCGCGAAACTGCTTCCCGCCAGCCCCGTCATGATCTCGGTGTTCGCATTCGTGAAGCTGATGACCGGCATGATCTGGCTCGCGATCGTGGGCCGCAACATCACCTGGGGCGTCGCGTGGCACCGCTTCTCGGCGTTCTTCAACATCTACTTCAAGCGTGAAGACGACGGCACCGTCGCCCTCGGCGCGGCAAAGCCCATGATGTCCAAGGGCAAAGTCCTGACGATGGAGAACGTCGACCCCGACACCGACACTCTCGGCGCCGGAAACATCGAAGACTTCTCCTGGAAGGGCTGGCTCGACTTCACCACCTGCACCGAGTGCGGTCGTTGCCAGTCCCAGTGCCCCGCGTGGAACACCGGAAAGCCGCTCTCGCCCAAGCTGCTCATCATGTCGCTGCGTGACCACGGCTACGCCAAGGCCCCGTACCTGCTCGCTGGTGGACGCAAGGACATGGGCGGCGACGAGATCGGTCTCGTCGACAGCGAAGGCAATGTCAAGGAAGGCGCCCTCGCAGCCATCCCCGAGGCGGCACGCCTCGAGGCCGACCGCAAGCTCGTCGGTGAAACCGTCGAAGGCGAGATGGCCCCGGTCATCGACGCCGAAACCTTGTGGAGCTGCACCAACTGCGGCGCCTGCGTCGAACAGTGCCCCGTCGACATCGAACACGTCGACCACATCATCGACATGCGTCGCTACCAGGTCCTGATCGAATCGGAGTTCCCCTCCGAGCTCGCCGGCCTGTTCAAGAACCTCGAGAACAAGGGCAATCCCTGGGGTCAGAACTCCAAGGATCGCCTCAACTGGATCAACGAGATGGACTTCGAGATCCCCGTCTTCGGCAAGGACGCCGACAGCTTCGAGGACTACGAGTACCTCTTCTGGGTCGGCTGCGCCGGCGCCTACGAAGACCGTGCCAAGAAGACCACCAAGGCCGTTGCCGAACTCCTCGCCACCGCGGGAGTGAAGTTCATGGTCCTCGGCGCCGACGAAACCTGCACCGGCGACTCCGCACGTCGTGCCGGCAACGAGTTCTTGTTCCAGCAGCTCGCGATGCAGAACATCGAGATGCTCAATTCGGTCTTCGACGGTATCGAGCAGAAGAAGCGCAAGATCGTCGTCACCTGTGCGCACTGCTTCAACGCCCTCGGCAACGAGTACCCGGAGGTGGGCGGCGACTACGAGGTCGTGCACCACACTCAGCTGCTCAACCGTCTGGTGCGCCAGAAGAAGCTGATCCCGGTTGCGTCCGTGAGCGAAGACGTCACCTACCACGACCCGTGCTTCCTCGGACGCCACAACAAGGTTTACGACGCTCCCCGTGAACTCATGGAAGCCTCAGGCTCCAAGCTCGTCGAAATGCCGCGTCACGGCGAACGTTCCATGTGCTGTGGTGCCGGTGGTGCTCGCATGTGGATGGAAGAGAACATCGGCAAGCGCATCAACGTCGACCGCGTCGACGAAGCGCTCTCCACCAACCCCAAGAAGATCGCCACGGGTTGCCCGTTCTGCCGCGTCATGCTCACCGACGGCGTCACTGCCCGCCAGGAGCAAGGCCAGGGCGAAGGCGTCGAGGTCGTCGACGTCGCGCAGCTGATGCTGAACTCCGTCACTCGTCTCGATCCCGCCCAGCTCGGCGAGAACATCAAGGTGATCCCACGCGAGAAGGCACCGGTCGCTGCTGAGGCAAAGGCCGAGACCGTCGAGCAGGATCGGGTCGCCGAAGTCGAGGAAGCTGCCGCGACTCCGGAAGCCAAGGCTGCACCGGCAGGCAAGGGTCTGGCCATGAAGGGCCTCGCCAAAGCACCAGGTGCAAAAGCTCCCGGTGCCAAGGCACCCGGCAAGGGGCTCGGAATGGCCGGCGGGGCAAAGGCTCCCGGCGCCAAGAAAGCGGCTCCCGCCGCAAGCGCGGAAGCTCCCGCTGACGAAGCTGCTGCACCGGCAGCACCTGTCGCAAAGCCCAAGGGTCTCGGCTTGGCAGGCGGGGCCAAGGCTCCCGGCGGCAAGGGACTGCAGATGAAGGGCGCCGCCAAGGCACCCGGAGCAAAGGCCGCTGCCGCGCCGGCAGCGGAAGCTCCGGCTGCTGAGGCCGCTGCACCCGAAGCTGCTGCACCCGTCGCCAAGCCGAAGGGTCTGGGCCTGGCGTCCGGCGCCAAGGCACCCGGCGGCAAGGGACTGCAGATGAAGGGCGGGGCCAAGGCTCCTGGAGCAAAGGCTGCTCCTGCTTCTGAAGCACCTGCTGCTGCTCCGGCAGAGGCTCTGGCAGAGGCTCCGGCTGCACCGGCAGAGGCTCCGGCCGCCGAGGCGGAAGCCCCGAAGGCTCCGCCTGCCGCCAAGGCCGGCGGACTCGGATTCAAATCGGGCGCAAAGGCTCCCGGTGCCCGGAAGGCAGCTCCCGCTGCGGCCCCGGCGCCGGCTGCTGAGGCCCCGGCTCCCGAGGCCGAACCTGTGAAGGCAGAACCCGCCGCCGAACCTGTGAAGGCAGAACCCGCCGCTGAAGCGCCTGCTGAGGCGTCCGCACCCGCGGAAGCTCCGGCGCCTGCTGCCGCGCCGCCCGCCCCCAAGGCAGGCGGACTCGGATTCAAGGCCGGCGCGAAGGCTCCTGGCCGCAAGAAGTAAGCGCACCACACGCGAATGCCCTCACCGTCTCGGTGAGGGCATTCGTGTTTGTGCGGGAGCCTTTGCCGACCGAGCACCCTTTCCCTCGACCCAACACACCGTCCAGCACACGGAAACCGGTGCTCGCCCTATGCAAGTGGTGCTCACTCCCCCGCCAACTCGAGGCCGGCGTGTCAATCGGCGACAAGCATCACCGCACCGCGCGCACGCCCGACGCCCCTTTCCTGCTGCCGGCCGATGACGTATCGCCCCGGAGCGATTCCGGTCGCGCCGTGCTCCGGATGGATCAGGTACGCGGTCACCCGGGTGTCGAGCATGCCGAGTGCAAGGCCCCGAGCATCTTTCACCGGCGTCGACCACGTGCACTCCCCTTCGTCTGCAACCAGACTGTGGGGGTTCCCTCCCGCCGCACTTCGCAGCAGTTCCACGCCGGAGAGCGGCACTCTCACAGAGCGTGTCCATGGCAGAGGCGCCACGATATTTGCGAGCAGCGAAAACGGGATCACGATGAGATCGCCTTGCGCCTGAAGTCCGTCGATCACAGGAATGGACACTTCCTGGTCCAGGTAGTCGAAGACATCGAGGCCGGTGAGGCTGGTGAGAGCGGACAAGGTCATGTTCGAGTTCATAAGTATCACCCAAGGTTTGAGGATTGAGGGTAGAGGGTTCGAGATTCAGGTTCGACGAACGAGACGGGAATAGTCGGTACCGGTGATGCCGTAAGTCCATCCGGCGGCATCCAACGCGGAGGTAAACCATCCGGGTACGTGAAGGCCGTATCGACGCCGATGCCCGTCGCGTTCGAGAGAACCGTTGACCGCGAGGAGAATCCGTCCACTTCGACCCCAGCCCTCCGGCGACGCGTAGAGCTGCAGCAGGCAACCGGCGTTACCGGGATCGTCGGTTTGGTCGACCAGTGTCAGGCCCGCCAGCTCGATGTAGGAATCCCACCCGATCCGCTCGATTGCACATCGACGGATCTCTACATTGCGCTCGTGTGCGATGCGTTCGGCGGTGGGGTCGAGCACCACCCAGTCTGGAACGATCGCTCCGTGTAGAACGAACGCCTTTGTACCGTCTACGAATTCGATTGCGGGGGAATCAGAATGATGCAAGCGCCGTGCCCCCTGCGCGCTGCCCGGAATCGGTTCGGCATGTAAGGCAGTGGGTCGTTCCGCCATGATGCACACGTCGTCGAACGCCCACCACCACCCGGTCGAGTCAGCCAGTGCGGTCTGCACGTCGAGGAGTTCACGGTCTTCCGAGCGGAAGGTCGCAAGACCGAATCGATGGCATGTGTCGTAGTACGCGATTCGATGTGCGTCCTGCTGCCCGTACCAGGTCACTTCCCCGGCCACCGGGGTCAACATCGTTCGTATCGCAGCTGCGACGCCGTCGAACAGCGTGGTGTGCAACGATTCCCAAATGGACGCCCTGATCAGGCGCTCCCCCTGCCGGCGTTCCATCTGCCAGCCAGTTCTCCGACATTCGATTCGCGCGTCCATGCGTCGGCGCGAAGCCGCAAACATGCTCGCGATATACCCGGAAGCGCAGTCGAGGCCGGTGCCGTCCAATGACATCTTGGTCGACAGTCCTTCGGTGACGATCAGGTCCGAACCAGCAGACGGCGACGGGACCCAGACGAACTCCGGTTTCGGGAGCCCGGAGCGTCGATACAGTTGCGCGACAGAGGCTTCTGCGGTGTTTCGATCAGCAGGACGAGTACACAATCCGCGTTTCAGCCACACGTCGCGGATCTTTTCCAGGGCCAGACTGTCTTCATCGAAGAGATTGAAGTTCTCGGGCAATGTCGCTCGATGTGATGCCGACGAGCGAATCGGTGCGGCGCTCACGAGACGGTGGCGGTGTCCGCCTTTCCTGTAGTCATAGTTGAACAGCCTGGCACGCGAACGCTCCGGACGCAAGGGTTTCCTAGAGCGCGACACCGGGAACCTGCCACCGTTTCCCCATACCGAACACCCTCTCCAGCGACGCGAAACCGGTTCGAACTGTGGACAAGTGGTGTTCACTCACGGCTATCCACACCCCCGGGGTCACGGCTTCCTTTCCATCGCCGGGCGCAGCAAGATCGATCGACATGGGGGAACAGACACATATCATCCGCAGGCCGGACCAACTGTCGATCGGTCGCACCGATGCCGAGATCCGACAGGCCTGCGCTAGTGGAACCTGGGCCAGAATCCATCGTGGTGCGTACGTGGACAGCGGCCACCTGTCCCGCCTCGACGCATACGGACGACATCGATTGCGGGCAGAGGCCGTGGCCTGCGCCGCTTCACCCGGTGCCACTGTCAGCCACGTCTCGGCTGCGGTTCTGCACGGTTTCGAACTCTGGAACACTCCGCTCGACGTCGTTCACCTGTCCCGGAACCGGCGAGGTGGTGGCCGAAAGTCCGCTCGACGTCATGTGCACTCGACATGGCTGGCGGACAACGAGATCACCGAAGTCGATGGGCTGCGCGTCACGACTCCGGCACGAACTGTTGCGGATCTCGCGAGGACACTCACTTTCGAACAGGCTCTCGTCGTGGGCAATTCAGCGTTGCACCGTTCAAGGTTGACCAAGGACGCGGTTGCAGCCTCGCTGGCACTCAGCCCGAACCATCCGCGCCATCGACATGCGCTCCACGCGCTCACCGCGATGGACTCCCGTATCGAAAGCGTCGGTGAATCACGGAGCCTCGCATTGTTCCTGCACGAACACCTGCCGCTCCCCGAACCCCAGGTCGACATCCACGACGCTCGAGGGTTCGCCGGCCGCGTCGACTTCCTGTGGCGTGAGCAGCGCACCATCGGAGAGTTCGACGGCCGCATCAAGTACGGCCGACTGGTGCCCGCCGGTCGCAGCCCCGAGGACGCGCTCTGGAACGAGAAGCTCCGCGAAGACCGACTCCGTGACGCAGGGTGGGAGGTCGCGAGGTGGACGTGGGCCGACCTGTCGACCCCGTCACTGGTGGCAAGTCGGATCCTGGCGGCCTTCGCGCGCAGCCACGGGGCCGTCAGCTACTGATCGCAGGCTTCCACAGCTCGAGCGTCGGAATGCCGGGTGGAGTGAATCCGAGCACCTGCCCGTAGAAGGACAGCTCGGCGTTGCGTGAGCTGATGATGGTCGACTGCTTGCGGAATCCGTGAGATTCACCCTCGTAGGCCAGGTACGCGTGCGGAATGCCCTTGGCCACCAGAGCATCCCGGAATCGCTCCGCCTGCGAGGGTGGCACGATCGGATCGTCGAGACCCTGGAGAAGCAACACCGGGCAGTTCAACCCGTCGACGTTGTTGAGTGGAGCACGTTCCGCGTACAGGTCGGCAGATTCCGGCAGCGGGCCGATCAAACCGTCGACGTAACGCGATTCGAAATCGTGAGTTTCCTGCACGAACAGGTCCAGTTCGGCCACGCCGAAATAGGAAGCACCACAAGCGAACACGTCGGACGTCGTCAGTGCGGCCAGAACGGTCCAACCACCGGCGGATCCGCCTTCGATGGCAAGGCGGGCCGGATCGGCAAGCCCCTGCTCGGCCAACCCGTTGACGGCGGTGACGACGTCCTGCACGTCGACGACACCCCACTGACCACGCAATCGATTACGGTACTCACGTCCGTAACCGGTCGACCCGCCGTAGTTCACGTCGACGACGCCGATTCCGCGGCTGGTGAAGAAGGCGTAGACGAGGTTGAGGGCCGGTGCGACGTGCGCCGTCGGCCCACCGTGAACAAACGCGACATACGGCGGTCGTTCATCGTCGAGCCCTTTGTATCGCGGACTGCGCGGCGGATACGCAACGGCGTGAACTTCTCGCCCGTGTCCGTGAGCCACGACGGCTCGCGCTTCCGGAAGGTAGGCAGACTCGGGCAATTCTTCGACCGACGAACGGATTTCGGTGAGTTCGCCGGTACCGAGGTCCAGTTCACGTAGCGCGCCCGCCAGTTTCGCGCCTCCCGAGATGAGCAGTAACCGATCGCCGCGAACTTGCATGAGGCCGATGCTGGTGACACCCGGGGTCGCGATGTCGCGCAGTTCCCCCGACGCCGGGTCGAGTACCGCCAGCGTGTCGGTTCCGACGGTGCGTGCGGTGAGAAGGTGCCCGTTGCCGAGTTCGACGAACCAGCGCCCACCGAAGCGCCACTGCGGGCCACCGAAATCCGCGTTCACCGGGCAAATCGGGCTGATCTTGCCGCCGACGCGATAGATGTTCCACCAGCCGCTGCGATCGCTGATTGCGTAGAGTTCGTCGTCGGTGATCCACTCCGGCTGCAGGACGGACTCTTCAAGTCCGCCGATCAGCACGGAATACGCCTGAGCGACGCCGTCGACGAGTGGAGCTACCCGCAGTTCGGTACCGTCCCAGGGCATTTGCGGATGGTTCCATGCGATCCAGGCGATCTTGGTTCCACTCGGCGAAAGCCTCGGTGACGAGAGGAAGTCCGAGCCGCCGACGATCGAGCGGATGTTGCCGGAACCGTCCAGCGGAATCGCGCAGATATCGCGAGTGATCGCCCCGTCCTCCGCGTGCGCTTCCCGAACCGCCCACACCTCGCCGTTCACGATCTGCAGGTCTGCGTATCGCCACGCGGCCGGCGACGCCGGTTCGGGCGTCAGAGCCCGTGGAGTGACTCCTTCGAGGATGTACACCCGTTGATCGGAGAATTCACTGAAGACCAGTTTTCCGGACTCGGTGACCGTCCAGGCGCCACCGCCGTACTCGTGAACCCTGGTACGCGCGTTCCACGGCGCGGGGAGGATGTCGACGGGTTGGTTGTCGAGACCGGATCGACGGATCGAGGTCCGACCACCCTCGGTCGGACGAAGTTCAGCCCACCAGATCTCGTCACCGACGTATCGTCCACCCTCGACAGGGTGCCCACCTGCAGCCAGATCAGCTGCTCCGATCGGAGAAGTCCACGATCCGTACGGGGCTGCAATCTGCTCGCTGGGGGTCATCGCTCGACAATAGCCAACGGGGCGTGCGACACGGTCCCCGACAATGCACTTGCACAGTGGTGGAATCATGTAACTCGTGAGCACACCAGAACCCGTCCGCCACCGTCAGCCGCAGCGCGAGCTGGAGCAGTCGTCGAAGCTCCAGAACGTCCTGTACGAAATCCGTGGACCGGTACACGCGCATGCCGCCCGGTTGGAGGCGGAAGGACACCGGATCCTCAAGCTCAACATCGGCAACCCGGCACCGTTCGGATTCGACGCCCCCGATGTGATCATGCGGGACATGATCGCCGCCCTGCCCTATGCACAGGGCTATTCGGAGTCGAAGGGCATTCTGTCGGCGCGGCGCGCAATCGTGACGCGTTACGAGCTGGTTCCCGGCTTCCCCGAGCTCGACGTCGACGACATCTACCTCGGCAACGGTGTTTCCGAGCTGATCACGATGACCATGCAGGCCCTCCTCAACAACGGCGACGAGGTTCTGATCCCAGCACCGGACTATCCCCTGTGGACTGCGATGACGAGCTTGTCCGGAGGCACGCCCGTCCACTATCTCTGCGACGAGGCCAACGACTGGAATCCCGATATCGCCGATATCGAATCCAAGATCACCGACAAGACCAAGGCTCTCCTCGTCATCAACCCGAACAACCCCACGGGTGCGGTGTACTCGATGGAGGTTCTGCAGCAGTTGGTCGATCTGGCACGCAAGCATCAGCTTCTGCTGCTCGCCGACGAGATCTACGACAAGATCCTCTACGACGACGCCAAGCACATCTCGCTGGCAACGCTTGCCCCTGATCTGCTGTGCCTGACGTTCAACGGCCTCTCGAAGGCCTACCGCGTCGCCGGCTACCGCTCCGGCTGGGTGGCGATCACGGGCCCGAAGGATCACGCGGCCGGCTTCCTCGAGGGACTCGATCTCTTGGCGTCGACCCGTCTGTGCCCCAACGTCCCCGGACAGCACGCCATTCAGGTCGCCCTCGGCGGTCACCAGAGCATCGAAGACCTGATCCTGCCCGGCGGCCGCCTGCTCGAGCAGCGCGACGTCGCTTGGGAGCGATTGAACATGATTCCGGGCGTTTCGTGTGTGAAGCCTCGCGGCGCGCTCTACGCGTTCCCTCGTCTGGATCCGAACGTCTACGAGATCCACGACGACGAGAAATTGGTTCAGGACCTGCTTCTCCAGGAGAAGATCCTGATGGTTCAAGGCACCGGGTTCAATTGGCCGAATCACGATCACCTTCGGATCGTCACCCTTCCGTGGGCCCGAGATCTCGCCGTGGCCATCGAGCGATTCGGCAACTTCCTCACCAGTTACAAACAGTAGATTCTCACGCTGAATCCGGCTGAAATCGAGTAAACAATTCGTTGTACAAATGCCCCGTAAACGTAAAACTGCGGGGCATTTGTGCGACCTTGGTCACATTTTTCGCAAACCATGCGGTTTGATTGACTCTTTAACTATTTAGTGACCTGCCCCGATGTGAAAACGGTCCAATCGGTACGTGATTCGTTGTGAAATTGGTAGTTGGACAACGCGCCAAATCGGTTTGAAATTGGGTACATTAGTTAGCAGCACTTCGGTGCCGCGAGCACCTGGTATCCCTCCCCCCCCTGTGGATACCAGGTTGGTGGCGGGGACAACCCCCCCTGTTCCCCGCCACCCAGCTCGACCAATCCCAGTTTCACAACCCCTCATCGGTAGCACCGGTTTTCGCCGACTCTGCCTTGCAGCGACACTGCCTTTCACCGACACTGCCGTCAGAAGCTGACCATTCGCTTCGGAGCCGATAACATTGCACCGGTGCAAATCCCCAGTCCGACACTCAGTTTCCGATGAGTCACGGCCACGGCCACGGTGGCCCCATTCAGATCGGCCCCACCGCATCACGCGTCGTCATCGGGTTGCTCGTCGTCATCGGCATGGTCGTCGTCGCGGCAGCTGTCGCACTGTGGCCGGACAAGAACACCATTCCCGTCCCACTCCCCTTCCAGAATGCCGACGGCAGCTCGGTGGAAACCGAGGCGGGCACCGTCACGATGCAGGATCTCGGTGACTGCGGAAGTTCCTCTGCCGGAAGGGTATTCGTCGGTGCCCCGCAACCGCCGCCTACCTCCGCCTACCAGTGCCAGCGAAGTATCGTCGATATCGAATCCGGGCCGAATGCCGGAACGAAGACATTGCTCGAGGTCATTCCGGGCGCCGGTCAGCCGGACCTTCGCGTGGGTGACCACATTCGCCTGGTGCGTCAGACCGACCCGAACGGAAACACGCAGTACTCCTTCGAAGACTATTCGCGTGGGCTCCCGCTGGCGTTGATCGTCATCGCGTTCGCCGTCGTCATCATCGCAGTCGCACGGTGGAGAGGGCTGCGCGCACTCGTCGGCCTGGTGATCGCCTTCGGCGTAGTCGTCGGGTTTCTCCTACCCGCTCTGCTCGACGGCAAGCCTGCGATACCGGTTGCGCTGGTCGCCGGGGCGGTGATCTTGTACGCGGTTCTCTATCTGGCGCACGGGGTCTCACTCAAGACCAGTTCTGCTTTGCTTGGCACCCTTGCCGCCATGGTGCTCGCCGCGGTTCTCTCCTACCTCTGCATTGAACTGACACACCTCACCGGTTTGTCTGAAGAGCAGAACACCAATGTTCAGACCTATATCGAGCACATAGACATCACCGGCCTGCTGCTGGCGGGCTTCATCATCGGCTCGCTCGGCGTTCTCAACGACGTCACCATCACCCAGGCATCCTCGGCATTCGAGTTGGCCGAACTCGACAAGCATGCGTCCCGTCGAAAAGTCTTCGGCGGTGCGATGCGGGTCGGACGTGATCACATCGCCAGCACGGTCTACACCTTGGTTCTCGCGTACGCGGGTGGGGCGCTGCCACTGCTACTGCTCTTCAGCGTCAGCGGGCGCCCTCTTCAGGACGTCCTGGTCGGTGACGCTGTAGCGATCGAAATCGTACGGTCCGCGGTCGGCGGAATAGCCCTGGCGCTTTCGGTTCCACTCACCACTGCCATCGCCGTGATTCTCGCCCGTCCGCCCGGTAGCGCGGTCAAGGCCGGCCCCACGTCAGGTGGCCGACACTCCAAACGCTGAAAGCGAGCCTCAGAGTCCGGGAATCGGTGGGAGAACCGGCAACAGAATCGGCGGAAGCCCCGGGATGTAGATCGCCGGCGGTGGCGGCGCGGGCGCGGGCGCGGGCGCGGGAGGCACGTAAGTGTCCTGCACGACTGGCGGAGCCTCGACGACCGGAGGGGCTTCCTCCGTCGTCGTCGGGGGCGCGGTCGTTGTGGTCGTCGGCGGCGGAGTAGTCGTGGTCGTCGGTGCCGTCGTGGTCACCTCGGTTGCCACGGGTCCGGCGTCCTCGGAATCGAAGACCTTTCCTCCGTAGCCCAATCCCAGCCCCACGATCACGATCGCCGCGATCACACCGGCGCCGAGGCCCGCGAACCGTAGCGGGTTTCTCGGCTCTTTGGATGTCGATTCAACGGGTTGTGTCCCGGCGAGCCAGGACGGGTGTGCGGTTCCTGCCCCGGGTCCCTCGCCTTCGTACATCGCCGAGTACGCCTGGGCGTCAACCATCACGGCCTCGGTGTCTGCGTCACGTTCTGTGCCGAATCCGTCCGTGGCCTGGTCGCTGTCGGCGACCACGAGATCTGCGGCCGGATCGAATCGTTGCTCGTGTCGGTTCGGTCGCGGCTGAGGCAGTTCCGCCGCGTAAGGGCTCGGCACCTGTTCTTGCGGAACGGACTTCGTGCCGGAAGTGACTTCGGACAAGGCATTTGGCCGCTCCGATTCCGCGAGCGTTGCGACCCCTCCGTGGCTGAACGCCTGAACCGGAACGGGTACCTCCGCCGGGGTGTGGATCGGATACGGCGCAAAGATCGGCGCTACAGCCGGAACTTGAACCGGGGCAGATACCGCGCGCGCCGATGGCGTCATCGACGACTCCGCGATCAGCGCAGCGCCTTGAGCAGTCACGAGTTCCGGCTGCTCGGGCGCGATGAGGGGGCACTCCAGCCACGCGGCGAGGGTCGCCCGCACGATCGGAATGCGTGCACCGCCACCGATCAGGAGAATCGCGTCGGGGTTACGGCCGGACGTTGCGATGACCTCTCGTATCTCGCGTGCGAAGGCCTCCACCGACGTGACGACCAACGAATCGAAAACTTCCCGCGACAGCAGGAGAAGCCCGCCGGGGCCGGGCAGGCACACCGCACTTCGTGAGGACAGCTGTTCCTTCGCGAGTCGGCATCGCGCCTGCAGTTCGGCATCGCCGCCCGGGTCGGCCGGCGTAGCTATACGGCGACGCACGGTCTGATCCGAGTAGACGAGCTCGTCGAAGTGATCTCCACTGACCCGCGTCGACCGGGCGGTGACGACGGTAGACCGTATCTGCCTGTCCACAATGCTGATCGTCGATCCAGAACTACCGATGTCGACGACGACGAGTGTGCTCTGGTCGGTCAACGCACCGGACTCCTCGAGCATTCGAAGCGTCGCGATTACTTCGGGAACCAGCTCGAAGTTGTGGATGCCTTTCTGTTCGAACGCTGTTTGGAGTGCTCCGGCCTGTGCTTGATCCCGGTAGGCGACGACCGTATTGCTGCCGAGGTCGGCATTCTCGGTCAAGGCCACGCCGGTTGCCTCTGCTGCGACTTCCTCCGGAATCTCGCGGCCTCGATCGACCGCTCTGGATCGGAACACCGGACCACTGTGGTCGGGCGTCCCCGGGCGCGCCAAACGCACAGCGCTGGCTCCCACCGTCACACCCAAAACCAAGTTCATGATCCACCTTCGTCGACCGTCGACGGGTTCCGTCACCAGACCCCGTCATTCCCCGGCCGGAAGTCTACCCACTGGGCATGGTCTGCGAGGTTCGCGCATCTCACCTAAGGCCTTCTCGCAGCTATTTTTTCGCTACCTGGACGTTCGACCTACCGCCCCAATCCGCGATAGTTCCAACCGGCGGAGCGCCACAGGTCCGGATCGAGGCAATTTCTGGCGTCAACGATCACCCGCCGCCGAACGAGTGGTTCCAAATCGGCGGGCACGAGTGAGGCGAACTCGTCCCATTCAGTGGCGATCAAGACCACATCAGCATTCCTGCAAGCTTCTGACGTGGAGGTTGCGTAGTGAAGGGTGGGAAACAGTCGGCGAGAATTATCCATTGCCTTCGGATCGAAAACGGTGACCGCCGCCCCGTGCAACTGCATCATTCCTGCAACGTTGAGCGCAGGCGAATCGCGCACATCGTCGGATTCGGGCTTGAACGCAGCTCCCAGCACCGACACGTTAGCTCCCAGCAAACTGCCATCGCAGGCTGCCGTCACCAGTTCCACAGCTTTTGTCCGTCGTCGCATGTTGATGCTGTCGACCTCGCGGAGGAAGTACAGCGCCTGGTCGACACCCAACTCCCCGGCGCGTGCCATGAACGCCCGAATGTCCTTCGGCAGGCAACCACCGCCGAACCCCAAGCCCGCATTGAGGAACCGTCTACCGATCCGAGCGTCGTACCCGAGAGCGTCGGCCAACATCGTGACGTCGGCCCCGGTCGCCTCGCACACCTCCGCAATCGCATTGATGAAGGACACCTTGGTCGCGAGAAACGCATTCGCAGATCCTTTGACCAACTCGGACGTCGCCAGATCGGTCACGAGGAAGGGCACCCCCGCGTCCAGTATCTCGGCATACACCTCGCGAAGAACGCCTTCGGCGTTTCCCGGCCGGTCACGATCGATCCCCAGAACCAACCGGTCAGGGCTCAAGGTGTCCGCGATCGCGTGTCCTTCACGCAGGAACTCCGGATTCCAGGCCACCTCTACCGAGCCACCCGCCGGCGCAGTCGCTCGGAGTCGCTCGCCGAGAGCCGCTGCCGTGCCTACCGGCACCGTCGACTTCCCGACTATCAGCGAAGGCTTTCGCAACAACGGCGCCAACATGTCGATCACCGAATGAACATGACTCAGATCTGCGGCGTACTCCCCCTTCTTCTGGGGCGTCCCCACACCGACGAAATGGATGTCCGCAAAATCCGCGGCATCGGAGTAGGAAGTCGTGAACTGCAGCCGACCCGACGCCAGATTCTTCTCCAGCATGTCGGTCAGACCCGGCTCGAAGAACGGGACCTCCCCACGAGACAACTTGTCGACCTTGGACTGGTCGATGTCGACTCCCAGCACGTCGTGGCCAAGTTCGGCCATACACACTGCGTGGGTCGCCCCCAGGTATCCCGTTCCGAACACGGTCATCTTCATGTGTTGTTGGTATGCGTCCGAACTTTCCGAAACGCGTACGCCAGGTGGGCGCGAAACCAACATCGGGCGTACAACGAGTGCGTCGCGTGTGCAACCTATGCTTCTGCCATGCACGTTCTCTTCGTTTGTACGGGAAACATCTGCCGATCACCCACGGGCGAACGCCTTGCACGTGCTTATGCCGCCGAAGCCGGAGTTTCCGGATTCACCGCGTCGAGTGCCGGAACCCGGGCGATGGTCGGACACCCGATCGAGCCAACTGCTGCGAGGGTTCTCGCGGGGCTCGGCGGCGACCCCACGAAGTTTCAAGCCCGACGCATGACAACAGCGCTGGCCTCGGACGCCGACCTCATTCTCACGATGACCGAAAGTCAGCGAGACAAAGTCCTGGCGATGGCTCCGGCGCGGCTCAAGCGCACGTTCACACTTCGAGAAGCCGCACGGTTGGGCTCGCTCGCAGATGCAGGAACTGTCGAGGACCTCGCCGCCGCCAGACCCCGATTTCGTGCCACCGAACCCGAGGACGTCATGGATCCGATGGGTAAGGAAGAGAACGTGTTTCACGAGATCGGACTCGAGATCGCCGATCTCCTCGGCCCGCTGCTCAGCCGACTTCGCTTCGGTGAGCGTTGAGCGCGGGCACCGCGGTCAACTGCGGTAGCGACTTGTCCGACTCGTAGTAGTAGCTGTACTCGTACGCATTGCGTCCGCGAGACGGCGTCATCGTGATGACAGTGCCCAGGACGTGCGCACCCACACTCTGTAGGTTTCCGACCGCGCGCGCCAGTTGATCGCACTTCGTGGAGCCGTGTCGGGCGATCACCAGTGCACCGTCCGACATCGCGGCCAGGACCGCGGCATCCGTGACGGGTAGCAACGGCGAGGCGTCGATGATGACGTAGTCGTATCGCGCCCGCAGTTCCTCGAGAACATGTTTGGCCGTGTCCGTGCCGAGTAGTTCGCTCGGGTTCGGCGGGATTGGTCCGGAGGCGAGCACTGTCAGCCCGTCGAACTCAGTCGGCTGAAGCACATCGTCCAGCGTCGCTTGACCGGAGAGCACCGAACTGACGCCGACACTTCCGAGCAATCCCAAATACTTCGATACTCGCGGCTTCCGGAGGTCGCCTTCCATCAGGCACACTGATTTGCCGGCCTCCGCCAAGACGAGAGCGATGTTCACGGCCGTGGTCGTCTTACCTTCGGAGGGAAGCGAACTCGTGACGACGATGACACGCGGTGGATGGTCCACCTCGAGGAACTGAAGGTTGGTGCGCAACTCACGGAAGGCTTCGGCACTCACGGAACTTCCGTCACTGAAAGCGATCGCGTGATTGACTTCGACGTCCTTGTCGAACGGGATCGTGCCCACCATCGCCGAACCCGCGATCTCTTCTACAGTTCGACGATCTTTCACCGTGTTGTCGAGTCGATCACGAATCAACGCAAGCGCGATCCCCACAACCAGTCCCGCCACTGCGCCGAGCGCGAGGTTGCGCGAAGTCTTGGGTGACACCGGAACAGTCGGCTGTTGAGCCTGCTGTTCGACGACCACACGTGCAGGCGGTGTTCCGCCGTTCTCGGGTGTCTCCAGTTCCTTTGCCAATGCCACGAATTCGGATGAGAGAGTGTTCGCGATCTCGCGTGCGAGTTCCGGTGACGCGTCCTTGACTGCGAGGTCGATCAACACAGTGTCGGGCGCCGACGTCGCAGTGACCTTGGAGGCCAACTCGTCAGCCGACATCCCGCCGACCACCCTCGGTCCCAGTTCGTCGATCGTCCGCTGTGCGAGTGTTCGGCCGGTCAGGAGTTTTGTATAGGACAGAACTCGCTGCTGTGAAAGTTGACTGCCCTGCAGTGCCTCGTTGACCGAGGTACCCGCCGACGTCGAAACGAACAGCCTCGTCGAGGCCTGGTAAACGGGCGTCGAAAGAAGAGAAGCGCCAAGGGCTCCGAGGATTCCGAGCAAGGTTACAGCAGCGACGATTCGCCATCTGGCTTGCAATATCTTCAGGTAGTCGACAATTTCCATCTTGATGTCTCCTTCGGCTCACGCATGTCCACTGCGGGTCTGAGCGGTCTTTGCCGGTCGCACCGCGAGGGCGAACCGGGCTTTATCAATTTCGATATAGATCAGCTGCGACGGACGAGACGTCCTGTGCTCACGGGCGTCCCAGTCCGCGGTAGTTCCAACCTGCGCCTCGCCAGTCGTCGGGGGAAAGGCAATTGCGCCCGTCGACGATCACTTTGTTGCGAACCACCGAATCGAGATCGGACGGCTGCAACTTCAAGAATTCGAGCCACTCGGTCAATACCAGGACGACGTCGGCACCTTCGCAGGCCTCCAATGCATTTGCCGAGTAGGTCAGCGTCGGGAACAGCGCGCGCGAATTGTCCATGGCCTTTGGGTCGTACACGTTCACTGCAGCACCTTGGAGCTGAATCTGACCCGCGACGTTGAGCGCCGGCGAATCACGAACGTCGTCCGAGTCCGGTTTGAACGCGGCACCCAGAACTGCGACTCTCGCACCGAGAAGCGATCCGCATGCCTCCCGCGCCAGTTCGACCATGCGTGTACGTCTGCGCATATTGATGTTGTCGACTTCGCGCAGGAACGTCAGTGCTTGGTCGGCACCGAGTTCACCGGCGCGAGCCATGAAGGCGCGGATGTCCTTCGGCAAACACCCTCCGCCGAAACCAATTCCCGCGTTGAGGAATCGACGTCCGATCCGAACGTCGTGCCCGATCGCGTCGGCGAGCACTGTGACGTCGGCGCCCGCGGCCTCGCACACTTCGGAGATGGCGTTGATGAACGAGATCTTGGTGGCCAGGAAAGCGTTCGCTGACGCTTTCACCAACTCCGCCGTCGCAAGGTCCGTGACGAGAAACGGAATCTCCTCATCGAGGAGCTCTGCATAAACTTCGCGCGCAACAGATTCCGCTCGACCGCGGACATTTCGATCGACTCCGAGCACAAGTCGGTCCGGGTGCAACGTGTCCTGGACGGCAAATCCTTCACGGAGAAACTCGGGATTCCACGCGACTTCGACGCCGTCACCGATCGGTGCCAATTCCCGCGCGCGTTTGCCGAGCCGTTCCGCGGTGCCCACCGGTACCGTGGACTTGCCGAAGATGACCGAGGGCTTGGTGAGCAGCGGCGCCAAAGTCTCGATCACGGCATCCACGTAGACCATGTCCGCGGCGAACTCACCCTTCTTCTGCGGCGTACCGACCCCGAGGAAGAACACGTCCGCAAATTCTGCGGCTTCCTCGTACGACGACGTGAACTTCAGTCGCCCTCGATCGATGTTGTTTCGTAGGACCTCGCCCAACCCTGGCTCGTAGAACGGAACTTCACCTGCTGCCAGTTTCTCCAGCTTTGCCGCATCGACATCCACTCCGAGGACCTCGTGACCGAGTTCGGCCATACAGGCCGCGTGTGTCGCGCCCAGGTATCCCGTGCCGAATACTGCTATGCGAGTGCTCATGTTGCTCGATCTGCTTTCTCGAGAGTGTGCGAAGTGTGTTGATGGGAAAAGTGATTCAGGTACGTACGGCACCGATGTTGTCGCGGTACCACGAGATCGTCGACGCGATTCCTTCGCGCAATCCGATTGTCGGCCGCCATCCGAGTTCCCGAATCATGCTCACGTCCAGCAGTTTCTGCATCGTTCCGTCAGGCTTCGAGGTGTCCCACTGCGTCTCGCCGGTGTATCCGACCTCCGTGGCGACCATCGAGGCGATCTCGCGAATTGTGTGGTCCTCGCCGGTTCCGACGTTGACATGCGATGCACCGTCGTAGTTGTCGAGCAGATGCAGACACGCCGACGCCAAGTCGTCGACATGCAGGAATTCACGTCGCGGATTGCCACTCCCCCAGTTGACAACCGACTGGACTGCCGACGACTGCGCCTCGTCGTAACGCCGAACGAGGGCGGGAAGTACGTGCGATCCGTGCGGCGAAAAATTGTCTCCCGGGCCGTACAGGTTGGTGGGCATAGCTGAGATCCAGGGGCGACCATGCTGCCGCCTGGCAGCTTGAACATGGAGTATTCCCGCGATCTTTGCTATTGCATAGGCGTCGTTGGTCGGCTCGAGATGCCCGGTGAGCAGGTATTCCTCCTTGATCGGTTGCGGTGCCAATTTCGGGTAGATGCAAGATGATCCGAGGAACAGGAGACGCTCGACGCCGTGTGCGAGGGCAGCGTCGAGCACGTTCACCTGGATGCGCAGATTCTCCGACAGGAAGTCGACGAGGAAAGTGCTGTTCGCCGCAATCCCCCCAACTTTTGCTGCTGCGAGGATCACGTTGGTCGGCTTTTCGCGGGCGAAGAAATCGAAAGCAGCTTCCCGGTCACGTAGATCGAGTTCGGCCGACGTCTTTCCGAGCAACCTGGTGAAGCCCGCAGATTCCAGGTGTCGCCACACCGAAGAGCCGACCAGACCTCGGTGGCCGGCCACGTAGAACGGTGCGCCTCGATCGAGTGGTCGCGCTGCGAATGAATCACTCATCGCGTCGCCGACCAGTCGGGAAGTGCCGGAGTGTCGATCCACGGTCGCCCTTCGTGTTCGAGCGCTTCGATGTCTGCCTCGACCATGATCCGGGCCAGTTCGGGTGTGTGCACGCCGGCCTTCCAACCGAGTTTGCGCTCGGCATGACTCGGATCCCCGATCAGTGCGTCCACCTCGGTCGGCCGAAGATACCGTTCGTCGAATCGAACGTGGTTTTCCCAGTTCAGACCTGCATGTTCGAACGCGACGGTCAGGAAGTCGCGCACCGAGTAGTTGCCACCGGTGGCGAGCACAAAATCCTCAGGCTCGTCGACCTGCAGCATGCGCCACATTCCCTCCACGTACTCCGGCGCATATCCCCAGTCGCGAATCGCATCGAGATTGCCCATGTACAGATGATCCTCGATACCTGCCTGGATGCGTGCGACCGCGCGCGTGATCTTCCGCGTCACGAATGTCTCACCACGCCTCGGGGATTCGTGATTGAACAGAATTCCGTTCACAGCGAAGATCCCGTATGCCTCACGATAGTTCTTGGTGATCCAGTACGAGTACACCTTCGCCGCACCGTAGGGCGAACGTGGGTAGAACGGTGTCTCCTCGTTCTGCGGTGGCGGTGTGGCACCGAACATCTCGGAACTCGACGCCTGGTAGAACCGGCAGTCGAGTCCGGCCATCCGAACCGCTTCGAGTAGTCGGATCGACCCGACGCCAGTGGTGTTCCCGGTGTGTTCGGGTTCGTCGAAGCTGACCCTGACGTGAGACTGCGCAGCGAGGTTGTACACCTCGTCCGGCTTGATCTGCGCGAGTAGTGTCACCAGGCGCGCTCCGTCACTGAGGTCACCGTAGTGAAGAAAAAGTCGAGCATCCGCATCGTGCGGGTCAACGTAGATGTGGTTGATCCTCGAAGTGTTGAACGTCGAGGATCGACGGATCAGTCCGTGAACCTCGTAGCCTTTGGAGAGCAGCAACTCGGCAAGGTAAGAGCCGTCCTGCCCCGTGATTCCGGTAATCAGTGCGCGTTTCATCCTGCGTTCCTTCCGTTGCGGGACAGCCCGCCTGATAGTTGCGAAACCACGGTTGTGGTCCGTAGTCCTCCGAATCGCTCGGCAGTCTTGATCTCGCTCATGCGCGTCCCCCCAAACGGCCGAAGACTTTTCGTATGTCACGTGATGCCAGCCGTATGAATGTCGAGTTACCGAACAGGTAGCGCCGCCACAGACGTTTGGGTTCGGATACAAGTCGATACAACCACTCGAAACCCGAGTTCTGGACGAAAGATGGTGCCTCCGAAACAGTTCCGGCCAAGAAGTCGAAGGCCGCGCCGACACCGACGGCCACGTAGTCGGTTCGATCCGCTATCGCCTTCGTGACAAAGTCCTGCTTCGGCGCACCCAGACCGACCCACACGATGTCCGGTGACGTCGGATCGACCTTCGTGATGATGTCGTCGACGAACTCCTTGCTGAACGCGGCAAACGGCGGGGCATATGTGCCGGCCACCTTGATTCCCGGGTATAACTCCTCGACTCGATCCGTCAAGAGACTCAACGTCTCTTCTGTCGTGCCGACAAAATGGTGACGAAGGCTGTAGCGGCGTCCCTTGTCCAGGGTGGCCTCGAAGAACGACGGACCCCGGACTGGTCGAACACCGACGTGATCGGCGGTGCCGCCGATCAGGCGCATCACCCAGCTGACCGGGGTTCCGTCTGCGAAGTTCACACCGGGACCCTTCAAAACCGCGGAGTAGTCGCGATCACTGTGCGCCGCCGACACGCAGTAGGAATTCGACAACCTCACGGAGACTCCGGTTCCGGCTCCCTCTCGTCTGTCGTTGACCACCCAATCGGTAGCTCTCTCGAGATTGGTCGCGGCAAACGGAATGCCACCCACCTCGATGACCTCGAACGGACTGCTCATCTGTCTCACCACTTTTCCGAGTTCGTTTGTCGACGTTCATTGCACTGGCCGTAGCTGCGCGACAAGACCGATGTCAACCGGGACCGAGTCCAATCACGTTGCGGTTCAAAGAGAGAAAGCTCGGTCTCGACAATCGAACGAGCGATACGAGAGGCGAGAGTCGACGCCGGAGCAACCGGGATCGTCACGGCGTTCCTACCTGCCAGTGTCGGCACACCGCCGAGATCCAAACAGACCACCGGCAGGCCCACCGCAGCCGCTTCGGCCGCCACCCAGCCGCCCGAATCGTGCATGCTCGGGAAGAGCAGAGCGGAGGAGGCCCCCATCTCGCCCACCACTTCCGATCTGTCGCGCCATCCGCGAAGCGTGATCTGACCGCGCCGATACGGAAGCGACTTCTCGATCCGCCCGCGGGCGGGTCCCTCCCCGACAAAGGTCATGGACCACTCGGTACCCAGCTGCTCGAGCGCATCCAGAATCAGGTCGATTCCTTTGTATTGCAACAGTCTTCCTACGAACAAGAGTCTTCGTTTCGGTCTGGGTACCGCTTGCTTCTCGATTCCGTCGTAGCCCAGAACACAATTGGGTTGGACGACGACGTTGCGTGCCCGCGGTGCGCCACGTCCGCTGTCGGAGTTCATCGCGATGAAAGTGTCAACTCGTCCGGACATGAAGATGTGTGTCAGTGACCGAACGGCTTTCGTCGAGCAGGTTCGAACTACCGTGGATGCCAGATACCGCATACCGATGCGCTTGGCGAGCCGCATCGGCGGGTAGGTGTTGCCCCCAGCAGGCCCCCATACCAGTCGTACTCCGCCGGCTCCACCGAACAGCACCGGTGGGGGCAGCCAGTCGGAGGCGAAAGTTGCATGGTGCAGGACGTCGAAGTTTGCCGCTTCACGCCGAACGAACAGTGAAGTGTGCCAGAGCCATCGGAGGTATCGACCGTACGATCCGGCTTCTTCCGCGGGCAAAGTCGCTATTCGCACGACACGAACTTCGCAACCGAGCTGTTCACACTCTGATTCCAATGCGGGAGCCTCACCGGAGCGAGTCACCACCGTGATCGACTCACACAGTTCGGAAGCTGCCGAGAGAAGCGCCCAACCCGCACCGGACTCACTCCCCTGATTCGGATCGCAGGCGTATGCCGTCATCAACAACCGTGTCATCGCGCTACCACCAGCCTCTGTGCGCGCGGCGTCCGAGAATCGCTGCGGCTGAATCGCTCTGAGAACCAACCGATGTTGCGTGCACCGTTGTCGAGAACCACGCGCTTGATCCGTGGACTGATCAAGGCAACGGGGATCAACGTCGCCGACGCGAGGACGAGCAGAGCGCGTTTGGCACTCTGAGCCGCCAACAGTGGCAGCTCGAGCTGTCCCTGACAGACCGCGAGGATTCGTCCGTTGTTGACATACCGGGCGAAGAGCCAGGAATCCCGACGCCGATCCTCGCCTACGGGTTCGTACGCAAGCGCCTCGTCGCACCACAACAACCGGACACCGCCGGCGCTCATCCTGAGCGTGAACTCGGTGTCCTCGCCGCCAGGTAGATCCCAGTCGTCACTGAAGTTCAAGCCGTTCAAAGCCTTCAGGTCCAACAACAGATTTCCAGCGCCTGCAGACGCAACCGGGGTGCCGGTCGAATGGCGAACGCGAGTGTGCAATGGAAGTTCCGAGGCAGGCAGACCCACCGGAATCACAGGACCGGCCACAGCACCTGCGTCGAAATCTGCTGCGCAGGTGAGGAGATTCGACAGCCAGTCGACATCGACGTACTCGTCGTCGTCGACGAAGACGATGTAACGACGATCTCGTGCACGGGCGAGATCGACGAACGCACGTCGCGCCGGAGATACCCCGCCGAATCCGAGATGCAGTCGTTCGATCCCGTCGGCAACATACGTCGGCGTGGTGGATTCCGGATCGTTGTCGCCTACTACGACCTGGGCGGAGGCACCGGAAGCCTGGATCGATGCCCGGACGCTGTCGATGCAGACAGCCAGTTCCGATTCACGACGGAAGGTCAGAATCGCCACTACGACGCCGCTGGGATTCTTCATGAGAGGTCAACTTTCGGTCGGGCGTCACGGTTCATCGAAACCAGAAGTGCGACGCTCGCGCTGACGCACGCCGACGCGGCCAATGCTCCTGCGACGGGTACGGCGCTGTCGGTCAGTCCCGCCCCGAGAACGATCAGAAACTGCAGAGGTAACAGCAAGGCGCGAAATCTGTTGAGGTTTCCCGTCTTGTCCACGACGCGGATCGACGTGCCGACTCCCAGCAGAATCCCGTTGAACGCCACCGCCAACCCGCACAGCAGAATGACCGGTATCAAGTTCGGAAAGTGCGACCCGACCAGATGATCCATCAATCGCACTCCCGAGAATCGAATCTCGAGCGTGAGACAGATCAGCGAAACGCAGATGATCGAAACCCAGAAGATCTGCAAGCCCACTCGGCGGCCGAGTGCCATGCACTCGCTCGGGCTCATCGCTTCGACACCACTGCCGAACTTACGCATCAGAATTGGCGAGATGCCCGCGAACATCAAGGACAGCGGACCGAGCAGTGTCTGGGCAGTTCTGATCTCACCGATCATCGAGATCGACGCCACCACAGTGAGTATCAAGAACATCGCCTGCTGCGCAGCTGATCCCATCAATATCTCGATCGCAAACGGCACGGATCTATATCGGTGAGTGCGCGAGTACCTGATCGACGGTACCGGCGGTACCAGACGCATGGATGCGTGACCGAGAGCGAGCGCGACGAAGACACCGACCGTATAGGTCACGAGTGCAAGTGTCAGATTCTCGACCAGGAAAGCTGCAATAAGGACGAACGAGAGTGTCACGATCTGTATCGACACAGAGATCCAACTCGCACCGTCGTGCATCAGCATCGTGCGTATCACGTCCAACACCACGAAACCAGCTGCAGCCAAGGCGTATACCGTGAGATTCATCGAGTCCGAGCCGGCGATCACGAACAGTGCCCACACCGATGTCACCGATACCGCCGCCAGCACGATCGTGGGTGCCAACGCCGGTCCACGCTCGTCGGACCCCGCCCCTCGCGACAGCCAGACGTCGACGCCGATCGCTCTCCCCAGTGCCAGTGCCAACAGACCCGCCGATTGAATCACGGCAACCTGGCCGACTTCGATCGGACCACCGAGTCGTGCCACCGAGGTGAGAACGACAAAAGTGAGGACGCTCGAAAGCCCTTGATCGGCCATGAATGTCACATGCCGAGTGCGATCTTTCACGATCTCACCTCGTCGATGAGCTCACGCATCGACGTCGCCGCTTTGCGCGATGTGAAGCGATTCGAGTAGTGACGATAAGCGGATCTGCGTATCGCCGATCGATCGTCCGCTCCGAAGATTCGATCGAGGGCCTCGCGTATCGACGACTCTTCCAAGGTATTGAGAGGCGTTCCGCCCGGTCCGACGATGTCCGCGAGTGCACCGTTGGTTGCGTAGATGACCGGGGTGCCAACCGACATCGATTCGATCGCAACGCGTCCGAACGGTTCTGCCCATTGAGACGGCACCACGGACGCCGCACTGTCGCGAAGTATCTCGATCACATCTTCGTGCGAAGTGAATCCGGCCAGCGTGACGTTGTCGAGAGCTGCGCTTATGCTGGAGATCTCGCCGTACTGCGGTCCGTCACCGAGAACTGTGAGCGAGGGACTTCCAGCGCCCTGCGGCCAGTTGCGCACCAAATCCAGGACGCCCTTCTCCGGTGTCAGTCGGCTGACGCACACAACCGAATCAGTGCTCCGAAACTCGGGTTCATTTTCTTCGAATCCGAAGTTCGGACGAACCACGACGCGGCCAGAACCGATCAGTCGTCCTTCGACCAGACGTGCTGTCATCGCGCTCGTTGCGACGAACCTGTGCTGCTTCCACCCCAAGACGCTCAGCTTGACCGCCGTAGCGCTCAGGTAGCAGACAAGGCTCTGCAGTCGGCTGTTTCCGTAGCATCCGTTGCGGACACAACTCGTGAAGTATTTGGTGGAACCGCATTCGGTGCACGTGCCATCTGCGCGCAACTTGGCTGACGGTGTGGCCAGGCGATAGTTCCGAACCGCCTGCAACGTAGGAATTGCGGCGGCTCTTGCGGCCACGAGCAACGAAGCCGAGAACGCCGGCCAGAGATTGTTCACGTAGATGACGTCGGGGCGCTCCGAACGGATGATGCGCAACGCATCGACGAGTACGCGAGGACTGAAAACAGCGGTGACTGCCGCCCACGGTCCCCGGGAGATCTTGGAATTCTCGGTGGTGCACTGAACCGTCTCGTATCCGATCGATTTCAGGAGCTTGGATTCGTTGGCGAAGCTCTGCTCCTCACCACCCGGATTCCGATAGATCGCATGGAACATCAAGGCTTTCGGCGGCGTGAATCCACCGGCGGACGTCGGGTTCACTTCAGGCTTCGAACGCGCTACATCGAACGACTTGTACATCTCAGTGACCTCCTCTTCGCTCCGGAGCGAACCTGTACGCGTCGTTCTTGTCGGCACGAACCCCACGGATCGACAACTCGGCGTTGCCCGCATTGTGGGAGCGGTGGGTCGAGGGTCCGTACGGCGCCAGGAAGACCCATGCGATCAGCCACATGGCGCCGAAGAAGAGCGTCGACTCCGTCAAGTCCATCGAGAAGACGAGAACCATGATCGCGACGACGGCGATGTACTCCGTTCTGCTGCGGGCTCGCCCGAGCGCCGTGCTCAGAAGCAGGTAATAGCCGGCCAACAGCAGCAGGAATCCGATCCAACCGATCTGCAGCCGAATGTCGAGCATTCCGTTGTGTGCGCTGGTCGCCGGAAAGGACAGCTTTGACCGAATCATCTGCCCCACTGCACTGTCCGGCGCCCACACCGAGCCGAAGCCCCATCCGAGCAGAGGCCGCTGTTCGGCGTAGTAGTCGGATACCGTCCAGAGATGTAACCGGCCGGTCAGCGTGACATCTCGCGAGAGTAGCGCCGCGACATCGGGTCCGAGCACCTTCATCGCGCCGGACACCCCGAGGTACAGGCCGATGATCACAGTCGAGGCGAGGTGAGCGTTCGGTGTCCGTCGAAAGCACCTCAGAGCAAGCATTGTCGCCAGCGCAATCCCCGCAGCGACGAGACCGGTCTGGCTCCGGGCCTCGAACAACACGATGCCGGCGACAGCCAGCGCCGCCACCCACGGAATACGCTTGCCGTCGGGAAGCATGAGCATGACACCGACAAGTACAACTTCGATGGCAGCCATTCGTCCCAAAGTGTTCTTGTGCGTGAAGATTCCGCGATAAGCAACGGCGCGGGTGTCCACGTCGATGCCAGTCGAAGGATCGAGGAACACGACCATCAGCGACAGCACGAGAAGTA
Organism: Rhodococcus sp. IEGM 1302; assembly: GCF_030056935.1. NCBI lineage: Bacteria > Bacillati > Actinomycetota > Actinomycetes > Mycobacteriales > Nocardiaceae > Rhodococcus > Rhodococcus sp. IEGM 1302. The sequence continues at coordinate 171,108 of NZ_JASHKY010000006.1, forward strand.
CCAGCAAGGTGAGGGCAACAGTCCGCACTCGCACCGCGAAGGTCAACTCACGGGCGACGATGATTCCCGTGATCGCCAGGCACACGACGACGATGCCGGCGACGGCGGAGTTCCGGGGCAGTGTCGACCAGTACCAGCTGGTTGCCGGGACGCCGGCCGAGATCATAAGCGTGAAGACAGGCCACGTCGTATTGCGTGAGTATCGCCGGTCGAGGAAGTAGACCAACGCAAGTGTCGCCGAAAGAACGGCCGAACCGTGTACGAGCAACGATCCGAGCGCTGTCCTCTGCGTGTACGCCTGAAAGGCTCCGCTCGCGCCGATGACCGCGATCACCAATGCCGTTCGCAAGATCAGCGGATTGTTCGGTGCCTCATTTTCGCAAGGCGCCGGTACCGCCTTCTTGTCAGTAGGCGCCATCACTTCCCACCACCGCCTTGAGCGTCTTCGCGACGATCATGACGTCACCCATCATCGACCAGTTGTCGACGTAGGAAAGATCCAGGCGGACAGTGTCTTCCCACGAAAGATCAGAACGTCCGCTGACCTGCCACAGGCCGGTGACACCGGGCTTGACCAGTAGCCGACGACTGACCGCACCGTCGTACATCTCGACCTCGCGCCGAAGCGGTGGCCGCGGGCCTACAACACTCATCTCTCGCCGGAGGACATTGACGAACTGGGGCAACTCGTCGATCGAGTATCGGCGCATGAATCGACCGACCGTCGTCACACGCGGATCGTCTCGCATCTTGAAAAGCACTCCGGCGCCTTCGTTCTCCTTCATCAGCGCCGTGACCTGTGAATCCGCATTCTGGACCATCGAGCGGAACTTGAGCATGGGGAACGGCTGACCGTCCAACCCCATCCGCTCGGACTTGTACAGAACCGGCCCCTTGCTCGTGAGCTTGACGGCGATCGCAGCCGCCAGTAGCACCGGACTGATCACGGCGAGTACCACGGTTGAGAAGACGATGTCGAAGGTCGTCTTCGTGAACTTCTGCGCGCCGTGATAGCGCGGACGCTCGACATGGATCAGCGGAAATCCAGCGACCGGGCGCATCGAGAGCCTCGGCCCGGACACATCCAGAATCCCTGGTGCAACAACAAGATCCACATGATCGCGCTCGAGATCCCAGGCCAACGTGCGCAGCCTTTCCGGTCCGAACCGCTCCGACGCCGTCACTGCCACCGTGTCGGCACCGACCTGTTCGATCGCGTCGGTGACACTGTGCTCGTCTCCGAGCACCGGAATGTCCCGACCGTTCACTGTGACAACTTCGCCCACGTCTCCTCCGTAGCCGGGTACGCAGACTCCGACAACTCGGTATCCATGGGCATCGTCGCGCTCGAGGTTGCGTGCAAGATCGACAACCGCCCCTCGCACACCGACCACAAGTACGGCAGTTCGAAATTCACCTCGGGCTCGCTCACGAGCAATCACCCGTCGCCAGATCCAACGACTCGCGATCAAGGCGGTCAATCCCATCGGAAACGCCACGGCAAGGTACAGGCGCGCGATCTCCAGGTGAAGGAGAAGGCTGGCGATCGCAATCAGTCCGAACAGGCGGAGCGTTCCGACAGCGATCAATCGGTACTCTTCAGGGCCGCTTCCGATCACGCGAGGAGATCTGGTCCGAAATACCCTCAGTACGGCAAACCAGCCGATAATCAGGGCGAAAGACAGTGCGGTGTAGCTGAAATGGCCGAATGCTTCACCGTCGACGACATCCGCGTCGCTACCGAATCGCCACCATTGAGCCAGAAACACAACTCCCGCAACGATGACCGTGTCGGTGATCGCCAGACGACGAAGATACGCAGATTGCCATTTCCTACGTGCGGAAACTCCACCGGCCCTCTCCGGCGCTACTCGTCGGTGTTGTTGTGGCCGCTCTTTCGTGGGCGCGGCCATCTCGAGAACCGTCATGTGTTCAGAAACCTTTCCCCATGCACAGAATTCGGCCTGAAGATGTTCACCGGCCGAGGTCCATCGGACCGCCTTGCCGAATCCCGAAACTTCGACAGCGAAGCAACTGCTCCGCATTGCTGCGTTCAGTGCGAATGGTCGCATTACGTGCGCCTTGCAGTTAACCCGGCGACTATTGTCAGGCCTCAGCCCAACTGTCGATTATTGCGGCATTGCCGCAGCTCACACCCCATGATTGAAGCAGAGTCCACTAACGACCCAAACACAGGACGATCGGCGATTTCTCCTCGCCCGCTGACGTCGCCGGCCTCGATATTGCCAGGACTCACATCTTGGCAACTATTCGGCTAGCTGGTCAGTACCAGTGAGGAGTTTGCCACATTCCGGACAGCGTGGCAATAGCGCTTTCCGAAGTTCTTCCCGATGCCAGCATTGACGTCAGTTATTCACCCTCCGACAAGACGGAGCGAACATTGCTCACCATTACCATTGCGTACCTATAGTTTTCATCGCCTAGCCGATTTGGGCTCCGCGTTTGGACGGAAACCAGCACACAGTTGGTGAACACTCTGCAATCCATACTTTGATGCGCTCAGCATCCACTCAGCCCTGGACGATTGTTCGGCGCTTCGCCTCTGGGCGTCTTACCTACTCCTGGCCGGCAATGCGCGAACCTACGATCGGGCGACACCGAGAATTCAGACATACAAAAGGAGGAGTGTAGACCGCCAGCGATCGCCGGTGATGTCCTGAAATAGTTGCAGCACAGCCCAATTAGGGACATGCGAGTTGCGCAGCCGCTCGGCTGCAAAGCGAGGCGACCGCTACCGATGTCTATGTCTATGTCTATGTCTATGGCCATGGCCATGGCAAGCGTGTGTGGCCGTGTAGGGTCAACGGACACTCGACACGCTCGTTCGCACCCAGTAGCGGAGCGTGTCTCTCGAACAACCGACATTGCGGGACAACTGATCAGCTGGGCGCACGCTATCGAGTAAACCCCCCTCACACTTCGATTGTCTTACGCGAAACCGGGTTCCTTTCGTCGCAGGTAACCAGGACGCGACTGAGCCCCACCGGGTCGCCGACATACGCGAGCACCTCACCCAGAGCAGTCGACGCTATCCCTTTCCGGCCCTCAGACCGACGGACCCCGTGGCCGATATGACCACCGACATCGGCCAAGAACGCGTTCATGCTGTGTCGCAGCTGGCCGACAACCCCCGCACCCGCTGTCCAAATCCATCGCGGGATGCCAGATCGACATCTAGGCGTTGCGAAACTCTCGAGGCCGAATCGGGCTGGTCCTCCTGCGGTCCGCCACACTCGCCACTCGATTCCAACCGAGACGCCCACAAGGCCTCGTCGGGCGCAACCAGATCGACAGTCATAGAGGCACCGGTCAAGCAGGGACAGCTCAGACCGCAGCGTCACATCCCGCATGCCCGTGCCTACCCGATTACTGCGACGGCCGATGAACCTGCATTCCGGCAGTGCGCGTCGCAGACTCAGAGGACCCGACTGGAGATCGCGTCCGATTCACCACACAGAGAAGGGCCCCCGAGCATTGCTCGAGGGCCCTATGAGGCGTCGGGATTTTAAAGTACGACCAGGTCAGATGACTGTCGACGTGACCTTTCGTTCGCCGACCGGATTGCTGTCGACGGACCCTTCCACGGCCACGTCAGCGACAACCGGATCGGAATCGTAGTAGTACTTGTACTCGTAGACCCCACGACCGTTCAGCGGGGTCATCGTGATGACAGTGCCGAGAATCGTCGCGCCCACACTGTGGAGATTGCCGACCGCCCTGCTCAACTGTTCCCTCTTCGTCGTGCCGTGACGAGCAATCACTAGCGCACCGTCCGCCAGCGCTGAAAGAACTGCAGCATCCGTAACCGGAAGCAACGGCGAGGCGTCGATGATGACGTAGTCGAACCTTCTGCGGAGATCGGTAAAGACCGCATGGGCAGTGTCAGTGCCCAGAAGTTCGCTCGGGTTCGGGGGAATCGGACCTGAGGCAAGGACCGTCAGGTCAGCATTGCTCGTGACTTGAAGTACGTCGTCGAGATCTGCTTGCCCGGCCAGGACCGAGCTCAGACCAACGCTTCCGATAAGTCCCAGATACTTCGAAACGCGAGGCTTACGGAGGTCACCTTCGACGAGACACACCTTCTTGCCTGCCTCGGCCAACACGAGTGCGATGTTCACCGCAGTCGTGGTCTTTCCCTCGGAGGGAAGAGAACTCGTAACGACGATGACACTCGGTGGGCGATCCACGGCCAGGAACTGCAGATTGGTTCGCAGCTCGCGGTACGCCTCGGCACTTGCGGAGTTGCCCTCGTGGAAGTTGATCGCTTGATGAACTTCGCGTTCCTTGTCGAACGGAATTGTTCCCACCATCGCCGCGCCGGCGATGTCTTCGACCACCTTGCGCTCTTTGACCGTGTTGTCCAGGCGATCACGCACCACAGCCAACCCGATCCCCAGCAGAAGCCCGATCGCGGCACCGAGCGCCACGTTCCGCGAAGTCTTCGGCGACACCGGTTCCGCGGGAGTTTGTGCTCGCTGTTCGACAACGACGCGCGCAGGTGCTGTGCCACCATTTGCGGGCGTACCCAGATCTTTGACCATCACGACAAACTCGTCCGAGAGCGCATTTGCGATTTCACGTGCCAGTTCAGGCGACGCATCTTGCACGCTCAAATCGAGCAGTACTGTATCCGGCGCCGATGTGGCGGTCACCTTGGACGAAATCTCCACAGCGGAAAGCCCGCCGAGTCGATCGGGCCCGACTGAATCGATCGTTCTCTGTGCCAGTGTCTCGCCGGTAAGGAGCTTGGCGTAGGAAGTGACCAACTGCTGTGAGAGCTGGTTACCTTGGTAAGCCTCGTTCACGGTTGTTCCGGTAGAAGTCGACACGAACAGGCGCGTGGAAGCCTGGTAGATCGGCGTGGCAATCAACGAGGCGCCCAATGCGCCCAAGATCACGACCACAGTGACGACAGCGACTATCTTCCACCGTGCCTGCAAAATCTTCAGGTAGTCCCGTACATCCATCGTCGAATCTCCTTCGGCTCGAACACGTATCACGTCTTCGAGTAGTAATCGACAGCCGCTGTCGAGCCGCTGCACTCAATGCAGGCTGAACGAGGCAGCCAATCTTCTATCGCGTGTCCCTGCGTCACAGCGCGAGGTATTTGCCGAAACAGCCAAGGGGGAGAGGCCTTCACGGCATCTCACACATCTCACTTCCTGGCCGATGCATGATCGGGAAGTGGCGCACACGCGACACTGACAAACCCGCGACACTGACATCGGGCCCACTCACACATCGCGCAGAGCAGACACAACGTGCAGCCAGGCTGAACTCTACTGCGTCATTGGTCTTTTCACCACCGCAACGGAGCCTCGAAACTTCCTAGACATCGTCAGTCGACCGTGCCGACCATGAAAGGGTCACATACCACAGCGGGCCGTAGGACCAACGTCCGTCGACGACCAACTACGCAACTTGGCGCCGGAAGTTGATGCATACCAACCGAACAAGGCAACATGCCCCTCACCCTGTGATGCACGAGCGGCTATCCCAGCATCTCCCCCGGCCACAGCTCGCTCGCTGACGGACTTTGGTCCCAGGCACACGGCCACTTCCCCTCGATGCCTACAACACCCACCCTCCGTGAAGGTTTCACCGGTTTACGGCCTTCCGAGACCTCGGTAGGTCCACCCTGCGTCGCGCCAGGTGGTCGGTTCCAGACAGTTACGTCCGTCGATGATGACCTTCTTGCGGACGACAGGTTCGAGGTCCGACGGCAACAACTTTCGAAACTCGGCCCACTCGGTCAGAACCAAGACGACATCAGCGCCTGCACACGCTTCAAGTGCGCTCGAAGTGTAAGTGAGGGTGGGGAACAACGCCTTCGAGTTTCCCATCGCCTTCGGGTCATAGACATTGACGGCAGCGCCTTGCAGCTGAATCTGCCCGGCAACGTTCAGCGCAGGTGAGTCGCGCACGTCGTCGGAGTCAGGCTTGAAGGCTGCACCGAGAACCGCCACATTGGCTCCGAGTAGAGAACCACACGCTTCTCGAGCCAGTTCGACCATCCGAGTACGACGACGCATGTTGATATTGTCGACTTCGCGTAGGAATGTGAGTGCTTGATCTGCTCCCAGCTCACCAGCACGTGCCATGAAAGCACGGATGTCCTTCGGTAAGCAGCCCCCACCGAAACCGATTCCGGCGTTGAGGAATCGCCTACCAATTCTCTCGTCGTGGCCGATGGCATCGGCAAGAACGGTCACATCCGCACCTGAAGCCTCGCACACCTCCGAGATCGCATTGATGAACGAGATCTTCGTTGCCAGAAATGCATTGGCTGATGCTTTGACCAACTCCGAAGTCGCAAGGTCGGTCACAACAAAGGGAATACCTTCGTTCAAGAGTTGCTCGTACACTTCACGCGCAATCGATTCCGCACGTCCGGGTCGATTGCGGTCGACCCCGAGCACAAGCCGGTCCGGGTGAAGCGTGTCTTTCACCGCGTAGCCTTCCCGGAGAAATTCCGGGTTCCACGCCACCTCCACGTCTTGTCCGGCAGGCGCCAGTTCCCGTGCCCGCGCACCCAATCGCTCTGCTGTACCGACTGGCACAGTTGATTTCCCGAAGATTACGGTCGGCCTGGTCAAGAGGGGTGCGAGTGTCTCGATCACCGAATCGACAAAACGCATGTCGGCCGCGAACTCCCCCTTCTTCTGCGGCGTACCGACGCCGAGGAAGTGGATGTCGGCGAACTCTGCGGCCTCCTCGTAGGAAGCCGTGAATCGAAGACGTCCCGCGGCTATGTTGCGGCGCAGTACTTCCTCGAGTCCCGGTTCGTAGAAAGGAACCTCCCCAGCTTCGAGCATAGCGAGCTTGTTCGGATCAACATCCACCCCGAGAACCTCGTGACCCAACTCGGCCATGCAAGCTGCGTGTGTCGCCCCGAGGTAGCCTGTGCCGAATACCGCAATACGAGAAGTCATAACGATGTCTGCCTGTCGAAGTCGAGTTTACGTCGAATAATGCTGTAGTACTTCATGTCCTGATCGAATCGACGTTCTGTCGATACCACTCCACGGTCGATGCGATCCCCGCACGAAGATCAATCTTGGGCTGCCACCCCAAATCTCGAAGCTTCCCGATGTCAAGCAACTTCCGCGGCGTCCCGTCAGGTTTCGAATGATCCCATTCGATCTCGCCGTCGAACCCGATCTCGTCCGCCACGATCGCAGAGATCTCCGCGATGCTCTGGTCCTCGCCTGTACCAACATTGACGTGTTCTGCTCCGTCATAGTGGTCGAGCAAATGAAGGCAGGCATCCGCCATGTCGTCGACGTGGAGAAACTCGCGCCTCGGCGTCCCGCTGCCCCAGTTCACGACTGAAGCAGCTCCATCACGGCGCGCGTCGTCGAAGCGTCTGATGAGGGCTGGCAGCACATGAGAGCCCTTGGCAGAGAAGTTGTCACCCGGGCCGTAGAGATTGGTCGGCATCGCGGAGATCCACGGACGCCCGAACTGCTTTCGAACAGCCTGTACCTGCAGGATTCCCGCGATCTTGGCGATGGCATATGCATCGTTCGTCGGTTCCAAATGACCGGTCAGCAAATATTCTTCGCGAATCGGTTGAGGAGCGAATTTCGGGTAGATGCAGGATGATCCGAGGAACAGCAGGCGATCTACGTCGAACTCGGCCGCCGCGTCCATCACGTTCACCTGGATGCGAAGGTTGTCGGAGATGAAGTCCACCGGCAGTGTGCTGTTCGCCAGTATCCCGCCCACCTTGGCTGCCGCGAGGACCACGTTCTTCGGCCTCTCGGCGGCGAAGAACTCGAACACGGCACCGCGGTCGCGAAGATCAAGTTCGGCGGACGTGCGACCGACAAGGCGATTGAAACCGTCGGCCTCCAAACGACGCCAGATCGCTGAACCCACGAGTCCACGATGGCCCGCGACGTACACCGCATCGTTCCGATCGAGGGACTTCTGCGCGTACTCCCCCGTCATCGGGCATGCTCCCAATCCACCAGGTTCGGGCGGTCGATCCAGGGCTTGCCCTCACACTTCAGAGCCTCTATGTCCGCATCGACCATGATTCGAGCCAGCTCGGGGGTATGTACAGTCGCCTTCCAGCCGAGCTTCTGCTCCGCCTTACCTGCATCTCCGATCAACGCGTCTACTTCCGTCGGCCGCAGATAGCGCTCGTCGAAGCGCACATGATCTTCCCAGTTCAGACCCGCGTGCTCGAAGGCCACCGTCAGGAAATCCTTGACCGAGTAGTTACCGCCTGTCGCGAGCACGTAATCGTCCGGCTCGTCGGCCTGAAGCATCCTCCACATTCCCTCCACGTACTCCGGCGCGTAGCCCCAGTCGCGGATTGCATCGAGATTACCCATGTACAAATCGTTTTCCAGGCCGGCCTTGATCCGCGCCACCGCTCGCGTGATCTTGCGAGTTACGAATGTTTCGCCTCGCCGCGGAGATTCGTGGTTGAACAGAATTCCGTTCACGGCAAAGATCCCGTACGCCTCGCGGTAGTTCTTGGTGATCCAGTACGAGTACACCTTCGCCGCACCGTACGGCGATCGCGGATAGAAGGGAGTCTGCTCGTCCTGCGGAGGCGGTGTCGCACCGAACATCTCGGAGCTGGACGCCTGGTAGAACCTGCATTCGAGACCAGCCATCCGGACTGCTTCGAGCAGCCTGATCGACCCGATTCCCGTCGTGTCACCGGTATGTTCGGGCTCGTCGAAACTTACCCGTACATGGGACTGCGCTGCGAGGTTGTAGACCTCGTCCGGGCGTATCTGTGCGAGAAGAGTGACCAAACGCGCCCCGTCGCTGAGATCTCCGTAATGAAGGAACAGTTTTGCATCCGGCGTGTGGGGATCCACATACATGTGATCGATTCGAGCTGTATTGAACGTGGACGATCTACGAATAAGTCCGTGGACCTCGTATCCCTTGCCCAGCAACAACTCCGCGAGATAGGAGCCGTCTTGACCGGTGATGCCTGTGATCAGTGCCTTCTTCATTTCTCTCCTTCATGTATGTGCGACTTCACGATTTTCGGGCAGCTATTCACACGGTCACGCCTGCCTCCACCGCCTTCTCCATGCTTGAAATTCGCCGAACCGAAATATAGATACACGGAATAACCTGGAGTACAACCATTCCTGCGGATAGTCCCAAGTAGAGTGCGGCGGCTCCGAGTTCAGGAATCAGGGATATTGCCAATACCATTCCGACGAGGCCGCTCAGCCAGACACAGAGGACTTGCAACCATAGTCCTCGCGGGTCCATGAGGAACATCGCCGCCGGCTGATGCACCGAAACAACAAGGATGTAAACACTTCCGGCCAAAACGGTTGCCAGCGGGACGACAAGACTTCCACCCGAGACAAACCGAATTCCCGGATAGCTGATGACGACCAGAGCAAGCGCAAATACGGCGCCCACAGTGCCGAGAAGTACTATATGCTGGGCGAATTCACGCACCCGAAGTGTCCCGATTCGGTATCGCTCGCGATATCTTGACCACAAGTTCTGGCCCATCACTCCCAAGATAGCCAGCAGGGGTCCAGCGAATTGCGCCACCACCGAATATTGTGCGACGTCTTCGACCGTTCCAAAAGTGGAGATCAGCAACCTATGGCTCTGGAACCCGACAACCATGCCGATCGATATGAGAAAAAACGGAACCGCCGTTTCAGCTATGCGAACTCGCACCGGGCTTGTAAGACGCCAGCCGATCAACGAACCCTCATCGCCGGAAATCGATCGAAGCGCGAGAGCAAGGGTAAGAAATCCGACGGCGAGGTAGCCTGTGCACGGTGCCAGAACAAACAGGTAGGCCGGCGCCTGAGTAGTCCAACAAACCCCTATCACGATCAGTTGAATGATCGGACCGATCAACGCTGCGGTAACGACAACGCGCATCTTTCCGCAACCCTGCAGGATGCGTGACCCCAAACCCAATGGAATACCAACTGCCGCAGATACAATCACTACTGTGGCCAGCGCCGACGCATGATCCATCTCACCGACTGCGCCTAGAACTGGCACCCACAGCCCCATCTGATAGAACAGGAACGCGAGGCTTGCGACAGCGAGGGATACCAGAACGGTGACCAGACTCGCCCGCCGAAAATGGGATTGGAACGACATCCGATCGAGTGCACCACTTCGGTAATCTGCTGTCGCGTTCACCATGGTCGCGCCGATACCGAAGTCCGCGAAGGGAAGTAGATTCAACATGGACGCCATCAGCGCATAGAAGGCGTAGTACTCGACGCCGTAGTCCCGAGACAGAATTGCTATTACGGCGAAGTTCGCGCAAGCGCCGGCCAGCAGACCTACCAGTCGAAAGAACCCGGTCCCGCCCAGGTCGATCGACTTCGCCGACCTCACGTATGAGCTGACCACTGTGTTCACCCTCGTGTCTCCGAGGTTCCAGCGCCAGACACGATTGTGGACTGCTTCAGACCGCTGTCGCCGATCCGAGCGAGTACCTTGTAGCACGCGGCAACTGCTACCTTCACGCAACCCCGCCAGTACAAACCTTGCGCGAACGACGCTCGTCCCATGCGTGCGTTCGCAGCTGCGGCAACCGCCGATGCGCTCATCAGCCGAACTGGGATCCCCAGATGTCGCGCGTAGTGCCCCCTGATCGATTCCTTGCACAACAGCGATTTCTCAGGAGAACCAATGGATTTGCCTGCGTACATCGAATACACGAGGGAAACGGTGTTGTGTTGAACGACTCGGCCGACGACGGATAGACGAATGAACATTTCGTAGTCGTCGGCGTAACGCTCGACGATCTCCGGTACGTCCAGCGCAATCGCTGCTTCGTAATCGGCACGCCGAACCAGCGCCGCTCCCGGTGGAAACGGACCATACCCTTGTGTCAACAGGGTTCGAGTATTGATCTCGGAGTACGACTGATTGTTCAACCGACTACGCCCACGTGGGAGACTCGCCATCACACGTCCAGCGACGACTGCGCAGTCCGCCTGTGCAGAGAGAATACGCAAGGACTCGTGAATGCCGGGTGCGACCAGAAGATCATCCGCGTCCAGGAACACGATGTACGGTGCCGTGACGAGCGTGGCCCCCCGTCGTCTCGCGAGGTATGCACCCGCATTTGGCTGCGTCAGGACACGTATATCGTGGGCGCGACATAACGCGGCGGTACTGTCTGTGGATCCGTCGTCCACCACGATGACTTCCGAAGCGCCCGCATTGTGCGCGCTCTCGATTGACGCCAAAAGTGTGGCTTCCGCGTTGAAAGCTGGTATGACAACTGCGAATTCCGCACTTGATTGCGTTGTGGGTTCCAAATAGTCATCGGACACGAGGAGTCACCCCTGCTAGAACTCGTCTTTGAACACGGTCGGTTTTTGCGAGAAGCGCAACCCCCAAGGACACCGCATAATCGAGCCACTGCGCCCTGAAGACTGTAATTCCGGTCAGGGCGCGTGATCGCCGCATGTCCCGGTAATGATCCATCATGCCCCGCACCGAACCAGCGCCGGCCGAATCAAAGTCACAGAAGAACTCGGTCCACACGCGCGGTTGCGATCGGACCGCCATCTTCAACAGATACAGTTGGTCGGCACTGAGTCCGAATTCGGTATCGTAACCGCCGATCTCAACATGCAGCGACTTCTCGATCACACATGCTTGATGGGGAATGATGTTTCCACCTAGCGCGAATCGGGACAGACTGAACGGGATACGGCCACCGATTCCGATGGAACTTCCGGAGTCGTGGATGTTGCTCAGCCCGTAACCCCACCGCCAAGAGACGCCCCCTCCTTGATGATCTCGAGAGACTCTCTCCAGAACGTCACATGAATGGAACACGTCGGACGAGTGCATGAACCACAGCAACTCGCCACTCGCCAGTTCCGCACCGATGTTCATTGCGTCATAGCGACCGCTGTCGAGGCCTGTGTTCCACACTAACGAATCACCCAACGAATCAAGGTATTCGACAGTTCCATCCGTCGAACCACCATCGATCACGATGTGTTCGACTCCCTGTGCACTCTGAGCCCGGACGCTCTCGATCGTGCGGACCAGCCCCGAAAGATCATTCCTGGTGATGGTAATGACGGTGACCGATGAAGTCATCGAGAAGCCCCTATCGCGAATGCATAGGCGTCGATGAGTGCTGTACGCGAACTCATGACGTCCACTGTTCGGTTGAAATATTGTGTCTTGGCTTGAACAGTCGTTCGGTAGTCCAGGCAGTCGAAGTAATGTGTGACGGCCATTGACAGAGACTCCGCAGTATTGCCAGCGACTGGATAGCCAAGCGAGACCATACTTTTGATGTCACGACTGATCACCGAGACACCGACCGCGGCGGCTTCCGCAGCGGAAATCGGAGCGCCCTCCCAGGCCGCGGTATGGAGATACAGCGAACTGGCGCGCACTTCATCCAGCACCTGTTCAGCTGGAATCCAGCCCGTCACCCGAACCCCGGATTCCACGAGACTTTCTTTCAACCCGGCTTCGCCGTCTCCTACCCACACGAACTCGAACCTGCTCGACAACCTTGCTGCAATATCGGCGAACAGTTGGGGATCCTTTTGGGGAAATATCCTTCCCACCATCACTACTCGGCTTCTTTCAGCCGATGCTTCCGCTGTCCGAGGGCTGCTTGCGCGCAAATATGCGCCGTGATCGGTCGGGGATACATTGCCGACCACGATGGAGGTGGAGGAGTTCGACAACTCCGTAGTCAACTCGGCTTCTCGTCCACTCACGGCAACAACGCACTGACGCCGAATCGAGAGTAGCCCACGCTCAACGGACTTGTAGAGTACCCGCGCCAGGGGACTGACGTCGGTGCGCTCGAATGCGTAACAGTGTGGGGTGTATACGATTCCAGCTCGGTGCCCCGGGATGATCCGGGCGAGACCGGCAAGACTGGAATGCAGGTGGAGAACATCGAAATCTCCCCGGCGCACCATACGAATCGCGGACAGCAAAAGTGCGGCCAAACTTCCAGGTACCAATGTCACGCTGAGTTCGGAGGGGAAATTGTATGTGCTCTGCCCGGCCCGTTCGCGAGCAATCACGCAGTGATGCATTTCTGGCGTCAACGCCTGATAGTTCAAGATCGCGGTGCTTACACCTCCTCCGAGCGCTTCCGTGACATGCAGAACTTTCATCGCGCACCATCCCTCGTCAGGCCGGCATCAACATGTGAGCTTCGAATATCTTCCATCGCAAGGTCTTCCGTCTCCGAAGTATCAACTGATCTTTTCCGCATACCCGAGGAGCACAAGAGAAGAATGAGAGGGCACAGGAAGGGAAGCAGACCGGTTCGATACGGTTGGATGGGCGCCTCCAGAAATCCCACAGCGACCGTAGTTACGATCAGCGCCCATGCCAAGTATCGATTTTCCACGTCAGTGGTCAGCAACGCCCAGGCCGCAGCGACGACAAGCACGGCAATTCCGAGAAACCCGACGGCAACGCCGAGTTCTAACCAAATGTTGTGCGCGGCATAGTTGGAGGAGAAGCGATACGCGTTATGCTCCGTCCAATAGTTCGCGCCGTGACCAACATTCGGACTCTCCGAAATCAGCTCCTTCGCCCTCATCCACAAAGCACCGCGATAGGTGTAATCGCGGAGCCCGTAAACTCGGAACACTGGCACAAAAGAAATCACCAACGCAACCATCGCAGCTGCCAGAGCCACAACCCGCGACATGCGGTTTCCGATACCGAGGACTACGAGGTAGCCGAGAACCAGACCGATCATCGCTGTTCGACTGCCAGAAATTTCGATCACGATGAGGCTCGCCAGTCCAACCGCCGCAACTGTGATCCAGTGTTGCCGATACACGGCAACGACGCTCAGCAGTGCGACACACAGCCCCAGGAAGTTGCCATTGCCTGTGATCGATGACGTGAGCACTTGGCCCGCCACAGTGCACTTGTCCAACCGACAGGTCTCGACCACAGCCTCAGGCCAGACGACGAAAACCACAGCCATGCTCAGACAAAGCGCAAGCAGACCCTGGTAACAAAGACGGGGCCAGTTCAGTACGTCAACCGAGAGCGCGCGGCACCACAGGAGCGTAGGCACAATCATGAATATCGCTCCGACGACACCGATGTCCACGACCCCGAAGATGAGGATCGGCATGATCGCCACCGCCATGACCAGTATCGCGGGGATATAGGGGAATGAATCTCGGGACCCGAGAGAGGCGATGAAAATCGCGATTCCGATGACAATCGAAGGCACGTAGGAGATCACGAAGACCGCGGAGCCAGAAACTGGAAGGTATAGGGCAAGGACGCTACCTAACACCGCCTTGAAAAGGACCGGCCATATCACCGATACCCAAAACCAGATCCCGATCAGCCCGCTTCTGGTACCTGTTGAGGTTTGACGGCGGGTTGGCAACACCGTCACCCCACGTACACGTGCGATCAGCAAGAGAAAAACACTGGCAAACAACAGGAACGAGAGGTTCATGTCATTGGCCAGCCGTCGGCAGGTGGCATGGCACAGCCAGGGAGCCGAGTAGGCGTTCCCTCTGGGACGCGACGGCCTCGATGCGTGAATCGATCAGGCGCCAGTAAGTGGCTGGATCGTCTCGTATCGATTCCACCGCGTCGAGAACGCGAGTTGCCGAAGTCCGTCGGGCATCGAGAACGTACTGTTCCAACCCCAGATCATGAAATGCTCCCCATGATTTTCGTTCGTAGCCCAGGTGCACACTCGGCTTTCCGGCGAGCAATGCAGACAACGATCCATGCAGGCGTGTACTGACAACGACGCGATTCTCCGCGCTCTCCAGATAGTGCTGCAATGGCTTTGGGGTTCCCGAGGAGTATTTGACGGTGAGTGGAGTGTCATTGTTTCCGCCACCGGTGGACTGAATCGCCCATACAACATGATCTGACCGAGCCAAGTCGGACAGAGTGTTCTCGTAGGATCCAGGGCGGGACAGCTCACGTGCCACGACTACCGGGCCATGCGTGATCTCGATAGTACGAGGTGTACGGACCTCCGCCATCTTGAGAACCGCCAGATCCGAGATTCGTTCGACATTGGTCAGGTCGGCGAACAATTCCCGTGATCGATCGTCACGAACGAGCACCTGATCCATCGCCTTCAGTGAACTCGCGATACGCCGACGGAGAATGTTCGGGAACGGACCGATACTCTGCGGCAGATAGATCTTGCGCGCACGACTTCGTGCGGCAAGATCGAGTTGACCGAAATGCGCCCCCGCAGTTTTCAGGGCCTCGGAAACGGACGAACCCCGAAGGTATCCGCCCCCGACAGCGACTATCAAATCCGCTTGCTCGAACAGTATCCTGACAGGTGCCGGCCCGCCGGTGACGGTACTGGCCAGCATGGAAACACGTACGGATGCCTTCTTTTTCGGGTTCGGAATCCATGCCGACGTCCACTGATGAAACTTGACATGATCCGCCATCGGATGGTGACGGAACGATTCGGCATCAGTGGCAATCACGTCGACGACAGAATCCGGCCACACCGATCTCAGCAATTCGAGTGTTTCCTCCACCAGCAACCGGTCGCCGGAGTTTTGAGCACTGTATGCGTGAATGACCAGGATGCGCGGGTGGTCACGACTGTATTCGGGCAACGATCTCACTCCTGGTCGTCATGGTTCGGGACGCCTGCAAACCCATTGAATAGGCGAAATCTCGGTACTCGTCACTCGATACGACGCCGAGGGCGGACCGAAGGCTGGCCGCGCCGGTAAATGTGAGCACCGGCCCGGAGGTTCGCAGATCCTCGAATGCAGGTAGATCGGCAGCAACAACCGGCCGGCCGCGCGCCCACGCCTCCCATACGAACACAGGGTTGAGTTCGTTTCGGCTGGGCATAAATGCCGCGTCTGACCAATCCAGATAGGGCACAACGTCATCGACGCGTCCTACTAGTTCCACCGTATGCGAAGAAGACTTCGTACTGCCGAACCGCCGTTTCAGGTCTTCTTCTTCCGGTCCTGATCCCAAGATCTTTATTTCACACGGAATCTCGATATCTGACAGCAGTTCGGGAATACGATCGAAGCCCTTCTGCTTGGATAGACGGCCACAGGCCAGGAGCCGTAGCGGTGCCCCCGAAGATTCACGACGAATGGTTTCTCTCGAGTCAACTCGGATCAAGTTCGGCTCGTAAACAAGCCGAGCGTGCGGTCCGTAGCGTCGCTGACGAATCTGACTCACGGCTGATTCCGAAGGCGCGGTGATCAGCTTTGCGTGCCGAAGTGCTTTGCGAACGAGCATGTTCTCGACCAGGGAGAAAACGCCAGTTTCATCCGCACTCGGCAACTGATGGAAGGTCGCAATCAGCTCACCCGGAAGACGTTTGAGCAAACTCGAAACGCCGAGTGCGACATGGCTACCCCTCATCAGTGAATAGACCACATCCGAATGCTGTAGATGTGTTGCTATGGCTCGACTGGCTCCGACCAGTCCGCCAGGACTCCTTGGATAGTCGAGCATGACGAACTCGTCTGCGAGGTCCGCAACCTCGTTGAAGTCTCGGCATCCTGCAAACAAAGTGACCACGGTCGTATGTGTGTCGGTAAGCCCGCGCAATAACCCGCACAATGACTTCTGTGCACCCCCACCTTCCAACCAGGGCGCCACAACAAGCAACGACTTCAACTTTGGCGGTTCCGACACAAACTTCTCCTGGTCAATTTGCTCCATCACTTCCCAACATCGCCTTGAGCACCTTCGCGACGATCGTGTTCTCGCTCGTCATCGACCAGTTGTCGACGTACGAAAGATCAAGGGGAGCTATGCCTTTCCACCGAGAACATCACGAACTGAAGTCGGTCCCGAATCCGCATTCACGTCTCAGTACGCACCGTCGCTGGCCAACACCGCTTTCAACGTTTTGCCGACGATCAATACATCACCCATCAGCGACCAGTTGTCGACGTACGAAAGGTCCAGTCGTACAGTCTCTTCCCAAGAAAGGTCCGATCGTCCACTGACCTGCCACAATCCTGTAATCCCCGGCTTGACAAGAAGTCGGCGACTGACAGTTCCGTCGTAGGCCTCGACCTCGCGGCGAAGCGGAGGCCTGGGGCCGACCACGCTCATCTCGCGCCGAAGAACATTGACGAACTGTGGCAGCTCGTCAATCGAGTAACGGCGCAAGAAGCGCCCGACCGGTGTAACGCGCGGGTCGTCGCGCATCTTGAAGAGCACACCGGCGCCGTCGTTCTGGGCCATCAACGACTCCACCTGTGAGTCTGCGTTCTGGACCATCGAACGGAACTTCAGCATCGGGAATGGTTTGCCGTCCAGTCCCATTCGCTCCGCTCGATACAACACCGGGCCCGGGCTCGAGAGCTTGACCGCCAGAGCCGCGGCCAGGAGAACAGGTGCAATTGCTGCCAGTAACAATGACGCGAAAATTACGTCGAACGACGATTTCGCAAAGCGTTGCGCACCATGATATTTCGGTCGCTCGACGCGTATCAAAGGCTGACCGGCCACCGGCCGCATCGACAGGCGCGGCCCCGACACGTCGACGATACTTGGCGCAACGACCAGATCTACGTCCCGCGATTCCAGATCCCAGGCAAGTGCACGGATGCCATCCGAGCCGAGATGTTCGGTTGCCGTCACGGCAACGGTGTCTGCGCCGACAAGTTCCAGCGCTTCGACTACCGATGTCTCACCACCGAGGAGCGGTATGTCACGCCCGTCGACTGCGATGGACTCGTCCGCGCGCCGAAGGAACCCCGGCACACACACTCCCACCACGCGGAAACCGTCTGCGCTACCCCGCTCGAAGTTTCGTGCAAGTTCAGCGCCGGCATCCTTGCTGCCCACCACCAGTACCGATGTGAGGCACTCACCGCGAGTACGCCTTCGCACGATCACCCCACGCCAGAGCCAACGGCTCACCAGTAGCGCGAGAAGGCCGACAGGGAACGCGAATGCGAGGTAGAGCCGGGCGATATCGAGACGAAGCAGAAGGCTTACTATCGCAATGACGCCGAACAATCTCATCGCGGACACCAGGATTCGCCGATACTCCTCAGGACCGCTTCCGATCACACTCGCAGATCTGGTCCTGAATATCTGCAACGTCGCCAGCCACGCGATCACCACGCCGATCGACAAACCGGTGTAGCTGAACTGCCCGAGCTCCCGAGCGTCGACGGCGGTCGGCGCGGCGCCGAATCGAAGCCACTGCGCAGCCGAAACCGCCGCTACGACAATCAGCGAATCCGTCACTGCCAGAGCACGTATGTATCGATGCTGCCACGCAGCACGCGAGGAAAACTCCGCACGGGAGTCCGGCACGATGCGCGGACGCCGATACCCGAGCGACGGCGCCATGGACATGTCCAATGCCGACATCTGACCAACCTTCCCGTTTGCGAGCCGCCAGGCCCCGACCGTTCTTCGGAATTTCCCGTTTGCACCCGAATGCTTCAGGCACAGCTAAAGATGGAGAAGAGCAAATGTTCCGCTTAGGTATCGGCAACATTGCAACTCGATAATCCGGAGGCATTGCACGTGCCGCGTGAGTACTATGAGAACATCTCCAAGGCCGGAGTTCAATTCGAATAATGTTGCAGGTCAAGACTCTAAGCGGCAATTTTTCTTCCCAGCACACACCCAAAGAATGTTGGACGATCGTTCACGTTCAATCGTCGCAATGTCACGGTGCCATTTACGCTGTAGTTACCCTTTAGTAGCTATAGTTCAGCTATTGAGTGAATCCGCGGAATCGTCGAGGGCTTAGGTCCCGACGACTGCAATAGCTCACAAAGCGGACATTGCCTCTCACTGCTGACCACAGTTCTTTCGCATGGGTAACTGGACCCGAATCCACGCAACCGAGAACCGTCCCTGCACGCCGGGGACCTATGTCCCCGTAGGTCGAATCCGCCGGACCTGATTGAACTTTCTGCAATCCGCAAGTGAATTGCCCTTCGATATGGAGTAATTCGGCAGACCCGAAATCTCGTCATGCCATCCGGCCAACCCAGACCCGCACTGGGTACCGAAAAAAAGATTTCAAACTTCCCACTATGTGAGATGTGAGCATGTGGGACGTTCCGGCCGGCCTGCTCGGAGACTGGCGCTTCGACGTGGCGAGGGCGATATGTCTCGATCAAGTAATGTCTGCATATGGCGCCGGACCGATGGCGATGGTCGGCAGTCCCCAGCGGTGCGCAGCCTCGAATCGCACGCAGATGTCGGGTAGCAAGCGAATGGAACTGGAAATGTTGAAGATTCGTGAGATCCGCTCCGAGTCCGGGATCATTCCTCGACTCGCAGTGCGGTGGTTGATGATCGCGCTCGCCACGATCTTTGCATTTTGGCCCACCTGGACCAAGCTTTGGCAGAGCACGGCCAGCGGAACTGCCATCGGCTACGTCTTCGCTCTACCGCTCTTGTGCCTGGTTGCAGCCGTCGGAACAGACTTGAGGCGCGGCCCGGAGCTTCCGATTCACGATCGTGAGACCGACAAGATAGTCGGCTGCATCGGTCTCTTCGTCGCGTTGGGACTTCAAGCGCTCCTGCTACCGCGTTTCGCCGAGACCTACGAACTGATGCATATCGACGTCATCGCAGCCTGGGTATTCGTCTGGAGCGCAGCGGTTCTGATGTTCGGCCTCCGTCCGGTCAATCGGTACTGGGCAATCTGGGTGGTCCCGATCATCTTGGCGCCGCTGCATTACCGCGCCATCGCGACCGAAATGGGCGGAACTCGTTTCGACTACAGCGTCCTCATGGTGCTTGTCGCGTCTGCCGCGACCACGATCGCCGTCAGTAGAACGTGGAGGCGAGGGGCGATCGCCTTCGTCGCCGCGACGGTGCTCGGTGTGGTGATTCTCTACTTCACGATTCAGACGTATCCCGCTGCTCCGCTTTTCGCCGTGCAGTTGTTTCCGGCACTCGGAACCGCAATCGTCGTCGGCGGTGCCTTCTATCTGTACGAACGCCGGGGTAAGTCGCTCAAACCGTTCGACCGACCACTCCGAAAGCCTTCGACAGCCACAAGCAACTGGACCATCCTCGCGGTGTTTGCCGCCGCAGTGCTGATGTTCTTCACGCCGCTGCCATCGACAAGTTTGACCGTCAACGTCGGTCCGCCCCCGGCTACTGCGGATCCTCGACTTGTCGTTCCGCTGGGCTGGCATCAGATTGGAGCATCCGAATACGACTGGCCCCGTCGCTACTTCGGCAGCACCGCCGAACTGAGTCGTCAGACCATTCGGGCCGACACTCCGAATCCCGCTTGGGACTCACAGATGCGGCCTCGCACGGTACAGATTGACGTCGTCCAGGTCCGTCGACCCTCCACGCTCGCCGTGTATCCCAGCAAGACCACCTACGACCTGGAGAACGCGAGAGTCAGCCCGACGGTCACGCTGGAGCTGCCGCACGGGATCGTCGCCGAGATGTACACGATCGTCGACGACGCTCTCCTTCTCACATGGAGCAATCTCAATTTCGTCTGGACGCGGGGCGACGGAGCAGCGCAACGAGTCAGCCTGATCAGCGTCGACAATCACGAACCCGACGCCTACTTCCCCGAACCGAAGCCGTCGATGGCGTCCAACGGTAGCAATACCCTCGCCGTTCTACTGCGTGGTGAAACCTCGACCGAAGACACCGAATCCGAGTACAAGGACCTGGACATGCTCGAAGCACTCGCTCGACTACTCGTGGAGGCTCAGACGTGGTGAACGCAAACCGAAGCCAGTCCAACAGTGTCGTGGTCAGCGGTGACCCGGATACAGCGGAGTACCGCGAGGCCGCCCTGCACGATGCAGTGAACGGTCTACGCGAGCGCCATCCGATCTCATCCGCCTCCGTGGCCTTCTATCCGTGGCAGCGAAATACGTTGTTGGCAGGCTTTGCGCTGGTCGTCGTCAGCCTCGTGTTCTTCCTCGTCCCGACTCTCATCGCGCTGACATTGATCTGCACCATTGGATACATCTGGGCGATGGTCGACCGTCTGATCTTGTTCACGAGGGGTCTCGATGCGTCCTCGATCATGACGATCAGTGACGAAGAGGCACTTGCTCTTTCATACGACGACCTTCCCACCTATACCATTCTGGTCCCCGCATACAACGAGCCTGAAGTCGTCGGCGACCTCATCGCAGCCATGCGAGCGATCGAGTATCCGGCAGACAAGATGCAAGTCCTTCTCCTACTGGAGGAAGACGACGCCGTCACTATCGAAGCTGCACTTGCCGCCGGTGTGGACGAGGTCGTCAGCATTCTGAAGGTGCCCGCGGCCGATCCACGAACCAAACCGAAAGCATGCAACTACGGTCTGCATTTCTCGACGGGCGAGATCGTCACGATCTACGACGCCGAGGATTCCCCCGACCCACTCCAATTACGTCGAGTAGTCGCAACTTTCGCGAAACTTCCCGAGAACACTGCTTGTGTTCAGGCCAAACTTGCATTCCACAACGGAACTCAGAACCTGTTGACCGCGTGGTTCACCGCCGATTACGCGCTGTGGTTCAGCTTCATCCTTCCTGGATTGATGCGGAGCAATTCACCGATTCCTCTCGGCGGCACCTCGAATCACCTACGCCGTAGCGTCCTCGACGAGATCGGGGCGTGGGATCCTTTCAATGTCACGGAGGATGCGGACCTCGGCGTGCGGATTGCAGAGAGCGGATATCGCACCGCGGTCTTGAATTCCACCACGCTCGAAGAAGCCAACAGTGACACGATCAACTGGATCAGACAGCGCTCGCGTTGGTACAAGGGCTATTTGCAGACGTGGCTCGTCCACATGCGCCAACCCGTCAAATTATGGCGAGGATTGGGTCCGATCGGCTTTCTCCGATTCACGATTCTCATGGCCGGCACACCTTTGGTCGCCACTTTGAACATGGTGTTCTGGCTCATCAGTCTGGACTGGATTCTCGGACAACCTGAAGTGATCCACCAGGTCTTCCCCAACTATGTCTATTTCCCCGCGTTGATCTCTCTGGCATTCGGTAATGCCGCTGTTCTCTACATGAACCTCGTGGCGTGCCGAGAAACGCGAAACGCGATGCTCCTCCTCGCCTGTCTGACTGCTCCGTTGTATTGGGTGCTGATGAGCATCGCGGCGATCAAGGGGACCTACCAATTGATTCGCAACCCGTCCTACTGGGAAAAAACCTTCCACGGTCTGAACACGTGACAACGCAACCCTCACGTTCTACACAGGTGTGAGTTATGTCTACTGATCCGCCTCACCCACAATTTCACCCGATTTCGGGTTTCACCGGAAAACGCACAGCTAGATGGTTGCGGTAAACACACAATCCAGTCACAAAACTTAACTACCGGTACGCGAGAACTGCGGTGATTGGTTGCCGAATGATCACAGATCAGCCGTCGAGCGCCTTACGTGTCGAGACGGCGCTGGCTTACCGCGCAGCACTCAGGCACTATGACCGGTATGAGCGGTTTTTCGGAATGGGTGAAGCATCAACTGGAACTTCGCCAAGAAACTGACGTAGCCGATGCTGCGCGTGCGCTGGGAATACGCCCCTCCGAACTCGGTCGGTGGCTGTCCGCGAAACGCCCCCCCACGCAGGACACGATCAGAACTGCTTGCCGCGTCTTCGACGTCCACGTCCAGGAAATTCTTGTCGCGGCGGGCTACATGACACCTGACGAGTCGGGTCTGGACGACAAGCCGATTTCGCTGTCGTCGCTCAGCACGCAAGATCTCCTCGATGAGCTGGCGAGACGCTCCGCGTCGCATAGCCTTGCAAGTCAGTAGGTCAGCTGCGGATCCGGCTGATCCAATCGTTCCTTGAGCCAGACTCGCAACTCCGGTCCGTACTCGGTGCGACTGAGCGCATGGTCGAGAGATGCTCGCAGAAAGCCTCCCGGGTTACCAAGATCGTGGCGGGTTCCGTGATGGACGACGACGTGAACCGGATGCCCCTCCGCGATCAACAGCGCTATCGCATCCGTCAGTTGTAGTTCGCCACCCTGCCCGGGTGAGATTCGTCTGAGCGCGTCGAACACGGCGCGATCGAGAAGGTATCGTCCGGCCGCGGCGAGAGTGGACGGAGCATCCTCAGGAGCCGGCTTCTCAACCATGCCGATGACGGCAAGCACATCGGGATCGCTGCCCTCCACAGGTGTTTGGACGTCGAATACTCCGTAGGCCCCAACACGATCGGGCGCGACGTCGAACGCGCACAGCACAGAACCACCACGCTCGGCACGTACCTTCGCCATCGCGTCGAGAATGCCGCAGGGGTGGACCAGATCGTCGGGAAGCAGCACCGCGAACGAGTCCTCGTCCGCGTCCAGCACCGATTCGACCAGACCGACAGCGTGTCCCAATCCCAGCGGAGACTCTTGCACAACCGGCTCCACCGAGATCAGGCCCGGAGCCCGACGCACACGTTCGAGTAGATGGTGCTTCCCGCTGGCGGCGAGCTTGCCCTCGAGCACCAGGTCCTCGACGAAATGCCCGACGACCGATGCCTTGCCCGGCGCAGTGACGATCACCAGACGTTCCGCGCCTGCTTGCGCCGCTTCGCTGGCGACCAGCTCGATCCCGGGTGTATCGACCACGGGGAGCAACTCTTTCGGAACCGTCTTGGTGGCCGGGAGGAAACGAGTCCCCATTCCGGCAGCCGGAACCACAGCAGTCTTGAAAGGCCGTTCAGCGCACCCAGTCATCGTTCACCTCTCCGCTCACGCGATGTTTCACACACTTACCGTTACGCGCATGCAGCGGTCGTCCCCTCATTTCGACGACCGAAGCTCACACCGCATGTACAGCCTGCGCACAAGGTCTACCGGGCGGCCGATGCCGCCGCAAGTTGACTCGAACTCGGAATTCGTTGCGCGCGAGAGCTACACACCACCCCTCGATGTCACTTCCACGAGGGGCGCGCCGCACTCCGCGCACTACCCGTTACCGCGGCGAACGGTTGTGATCGTATTTCGACGTTGACCACGGCGGGACGTAGCAACTGACCAAAGAGACAGGTACGACACAACTTCCGAACTCAGCGCCTCAACCGGACCGTCCCCAGCCGACCCGGACGTAGGTCCTGGAGGCGTCGCATCGATGGTCCCGTGCGACTTCACCAGCCTTCAAGTTCGGTTATCCACAGGTGAATGCCACTGAATACCATTGAATACGAACGAAATACGATCATCACGCCGCAACACCAGGTTCAGGTTGTTATCAAATCGTGACCATACTCCCACTGGGCGGAACTCCCAGTGGACTACTCGCAGTGTCCTAACTTGCCAGTGAAGCAATTACGTCGAAGAGTGGATCGTCAGGCCCGATATCCATCGTGCATTCGTTCGGCCGTGGATCCGGCACGAATGCCCACAGGAGAGCTCCGGCCGTACCGGCCACCTTCTGCCCCGTCAGCTTCGTCTCGATATTCGTGGCTCTGGTCGCCAGTGATTCACAACTGCCTGCCAATTCGCCTGTCTCGGCGACCAACAACGGCTTCCCGACGTTCGCGGCCTGTTCGATGCGACGCGCCAGTCCGTTCCACTGGTCGCCCGGAAGCGGAACCCCGTCTGCTCCGTAGTCGTGATACTGCAGAACGTCGACGAAGTCGGACTCGCTCACGTACTGGTAGTCGTCACCCGCAGTGCCGCACTGACCGCCCCCGACGTATCCGGCCGTGATCAGGGTGTTCGGATCGATCGCCCGAAGTTCGGCGCCTGCCGTGTCGAAGAACTCCCGCAACACCTGCGCGGAATCAGACGGGCACGTTCTTGTCCACCAATTGCAGGCGGCATCGGTACACAGGCTCGGTTCCGGCTCCCCCACCAATTCCCACGCCGCGACGGAAGGCTCGTTCTTCCAACGGTCGACGGCGGTGTGCATCCAGTCCTGGAAGCTCATGGTGGCTCGACCTGGGATCAGGTTCGCGACCTTCCACTCGTCGGTGTACCAGTCCCTGGATTTGAACAGCCCGTCATCACACCCGCTGTCCTGGGGTGAGAGCACCGGAATCGTGAACTGATTGTGTCGCGCCGCAGCGTCGAACACCGCGTCCATCGGGCCGAAATCCATCTCCCCGGACACCTTGTTCACCGCGAGCGCCTGGAACGCGTTGAAACGCGTGACGGAGTTCGGTGGCAGAGAACCGAAGTAGGCATCGAGATCGACCATGGCGCCACAGCCGAAGTTCACCGACCAATCAGTGGCCAGTTGATAAGCATTCAGCCCGGTAGGCCACCATGGCTGTCCGTCGAGCGTCAGTCCGCTCGACGACGCTCCCACCCGAACCGTCTTGGGCGAATCGGCAACCACCGGCGTCGTGAACATTCCTGTCACCACCGCGACGGTTGCAAAGCTGACTACAGCGGCAGCGATACGGCGACGCACTGTGCCAGGCACACGCGGACGCACTTCTTCAGAAGACATCTACAACCATCCACGTCATACGGACAATCCTCCCACACGAATTGCCTCATCGACCCGTTTGCCGTTCACCGGTGACGCGATACAAACGCCAGGCCGAAGGGTCCATGCCGCCGTCGTTGGGAACCTCGAGTACCAGCGCTCCCACACCGCCGGCCCCGGTGTCGTACATCGTCGGATAGCGCCGATTGACCGCGTCCGACACACCGCGACCGGTGTTCGGCACCGACAGGATGTATTCGACGTGATGTTCGGCGGGGTTGTTCAGTACGCGCACGAAGTCCGCATCGGAAGGCACGACGAATTGCCGAGGATTGTTCGACGACGCCACGACGGCATAGCTCTGCACGGTGTCGAGCAGAACCGACCCCTCCGGCAGAGCCAAGTCGTCCAGGTATCTGGCGATGCGACGCTCGGCCGCAAACGTGCGCAGATTCGTCTGCTCCTCCAGGTTCTGCCGGCCCGGAATGATCGCACTGGCAATGGAATGCTCGAGCACTGCGATCCGCGCATTACCCATCGCGACAAACGTGACCAGCGTCGACCCGACCAGCAAGCACAGAGAGATCACAAGGGGCAGAGAGGGCCCCGACTGCTCGGGGTACGTCGATACCGAGCGTGACGCAGCAGCCCCCGGTCGACGCGTGACGACCGGCGCACCGCGAGGTGCGATCAGGACGACCAACACGAAACACAGCGGAATGATCGAAATGTAGAAGCGCAGAAGGGGAAACGTCGATCCCATCACGTAGAGCAAGGTTTGGGCACCGAGGATGGCGCCGAACAACACAAGAGGCACGACCACTTCGGTGTCGCGCCGCCGAAGTGCGTAGATGATTGCAAGGACCGCGAGCACCGGGAGCGCCGGGCCGAGTACGGCCATTTCGGTAATCGAGAACGCAAGACGGGCGATCGGTGAGTCGGTTCCGGCACCAGCCTGCTCCAGGATGGAACTGTTCCCGTAGACCGACGAGAACTGTTGGAACGCTTGACCTGTGATGAGCCAACTGGCAAACGACCACAAGGCTAGGGCAAGGAATCCCGGCATCAGCACTACGGCACCGTCGAGGGCTGCTGCCCAGAGCCGCAAGCCAGGCCCCGCGCCCTCGCCGCGCTCCTCAGCAGTCGGACGGAAACGAAGCCAACTCACCACGGTCACCAGCACCACCGCGACGAACAGCGGGGCCAATGCGTCGTATCTGGTGAGGTACGCCAGAGCGAAAGCGAGGCCGGCACCGATGAGGTCGTGTACGTCGTCGCTTCGCATCCACCGAATCAATCGACGTGTCGCCCACAGAACGAAGAAGAGGAACGGAGCTTCGCTCATTCCGCTCGCCGCGTACATGACGATCATCGGGTTGACAGCGAACAGCACGGTCAGGACGACGGTGACCCATCGCGCACACCCACGGTCGCGGCTGATCCCACGTACCTGAATCACAGCACCAGCCATGAAGGCCGCGGACATCACGACCGCAGTGATGTTCCACCGCAGCAGATCCGGCCACCAATGACCCATCAGGCCCATCGGAATCTGGACTGCCGCCGTCAACGGGGTGAACACGAACCCGATCGCCGCGAAGTGCGGATCACGGCTGAGCAACATCGCCGACACCGCGGCGACGCGGCTGAGCGAATCGGTGAAGATGAACCCGATACCCGCGTTCATCCACACGCCCAACGCGGTGTAGATCGCGAAGAGCGCGACGAACATCCGCCATGGCTTGCGGCCCGGTAGATCGTGGACCGCGACGGACAGGGCCGGGCGATCGGTGACGGTCACTGTCCGCGACGCCGAGCCACGAGCACACCACCGACGGCAACAGCGATCAGAACCACGGTCCCGAATCCGATCCAGCCGATCGTGACCGCGCTCAGTCCGGTCTCCTCTTCGGCCGAGGTCGCGGTGCCCAACGGGGCGACGTTGACTCCGACATCGAAGGGCTCACTTCCCCGAGGCGCGACCAGGAGATCGCCGGTCAGTTCTGCGAACCGGTCCTTCCCACCTTCCAACCAGTTGAGCAGACCGTCGGCATCGGCCGCATCACCCTCAGAGGTCAGCGCCACCACTTCGTTGTGCGAACCCGAAACCACCTGCAAGGCACCGTATTGTCCACCGAATTCCAGACCCTGCAAGCGCAGGAGCCCTTGATCTGCTGTGTCCATGGGTAGAGCCACCGGAGTGGGAAGCTTCCCGTCCGCCGCGATCAACAACGCCGGCAGCGAACTGGTCGCCGCGTCGCCGAACGGGAGCACACGCGGTTGCAGCGGCAGATAGCTCAACCGCTGCATCGCGACAACGAGGCGCTGCGCGCGAACGAGATCTGCGAAATCACCGTGACTCAAACCGACATCGAGTGTGGGCAGCATCGACTGCGGTAATGCCTGGAATCCTCCAGGCGTCGGCGGGAATCCGGTAGTGGACGTGATGGTGCTTGCCGGATCGACAGTGAGCGAAGACGGGCTACTGGTGCCGCATTGGAAGTCGCCGGTCACATCCATCGAGACTTCGAAGGTCAGGTCGCGACGCAGGAGTTCGTTCGGAACATCGACGCCGATGTCGAAGCGCCCTGTCTCGTTCACCGTCTGCGAAGCAAGCCGTGAGTCCCCCAGCGAAATCGACAGTTCTCCGTTGCGTGAATTCGGCAGCGGTACATAGGAACCGATCATTCGGATCGACACGTCCTTCATCGGACGCCCCAGTTGCGACTGGCTGAACGGGACGTCGACCTCGATGTGATTGAGACCGGAAGCCGTCAACGTTCCGAGCTTCAGCTCACCGACGGTGATGGCGTCCTGGGAAATCTGGGCAACTGTGTTGTCCGGTGACGCGAGCGCCCTGCTCGCCGCCCAGTAGCCGTCGAAGTTCGCCGCCAACAGACTGACCTGAGGAACGAGGGTCTTGTCGTCCCCTGAAATTCGCAGCACTGGTGCACCATTCGGAGCAGCCGCGAGATCAATGCCGGCGTCCCCACTGTTGCCGAGTACTACAGCTCTCTCGAACAGTCCCGGCTCAGCGGACGGCAGACTCTGGCCGTTCGGCAGTTGTTCCACCACCACGGCGTCAGGCTGACTTCCGTACTTGTTGACAATCGCTGCACTCAGCTGCAGAGCCGCACTCTGCTGTGACCGTGACGAACCATCCGTGACGTAGATGGTTGCCTTCCTCAAAATCGGCGGAAAGAAGGTTGCAACAGTCGTGGGCTGCTGCTCGGCACCGTCGTAGGCGACAAAGGCATCCCGGAGCGCAAGGGGCTGGTATCTCGTTCGGTCGTAGCAGCGGTCGTCGACGGGAACGAGGTGAGCGATCATCGACACGGTCACGCTCCGGTCGACCACTTCGAGACCTTGCAACGGAACCGAAATCGGTAGGCCGGTTCCGGCCTGCCCGGCGTCGAAGTCGACGCGGCTCACCAATCTGCCGTCCGCAGTCACTTCGAGCCAACCCCTACTGAAGTCGGTCGGGGCAGTCAGGATTCCGGTCACGGCTGTTGCGGTGAGTCCGTCCGGCACCGGCACGGTCACCAAGACGGGTGCGTCATCGGAGGAGAACACGATGTCTGTTCCTCGTCCGAGTTCGGTGAAGGAGATCGGAGTTGTGGCTGCGGCGGCCACCGAAGTATCTGCGTCGTCCTCGAAATCCTGGGCGGAGGCGACACTGCCGAGCGGAAGCAACAAAGTGACCGCGACAGCCACCGGCATTGCCAGCGCGCGCGTCAGCCAGGTTCGAGAGTGGCCCATCAGCGTGTCTCCTCGACATTTCTTGTTTCCGCGCAATCACCAAACACAAATCACGAGTAGCAATCTCGCCAGTTCGCGACGGTCGCAGGTCCGATCGCACCGTTACGGACAAACAAACCATAACGACCAATTTATGCGTTTGGCTAATTATCCCGGCGGGCGAGACTTTTGTTACGGCATGTCACATGATTAGCAATCACCACCACTGGGAAGTCGAAAGACGCCACTGAAAAGCCCGTCAATACGCCTGAACGTCCGTCCAGTCCGGGCGCTTCACGGGCGGAGAATTCTCAGATAAAGGAAGCTGTGACGATCAATTCGATCATCCCCGCCGGCAAGAGTGCGATCGGGAAGCTGGTCGGTGCGCCGTTCCACTTCGCATCATCGCTGCGCATGGCCAGGGTTTTTCACCCTCACGGGATCGAGCTGAAGGGAACATTGAAGCCGGCCACCCCATGGTGGCCGGTATCGGAGTCGTCGACGATTACCGTCACCGCTCGAATGTCGAAAGCCCTCGGAACACCCGGAGACCTACCCGACGTACTCGGCCTGGCGCTTCGGTTGCACGATGTCGGCGCAGATGAAAACCCGTGGGACATTCTTCTCGCAACATCAGGACTTTCTACCTTCTCGAAAATGTTTCCAGCTCCGGCTTTCTCGTGGAACGGCGCGAGATACAGCACACTGGTTCCTTACTCACGCGCGGGCGGTGCCGCGGCGTGGCTGATCGTGACACCGCGCGGTGTCCATCCGGCCGGCACTTCTTTGTCTGCATTGAAAGCTGCGGTCGATCATTCCCCGCTGCACTTCTCCGTGTACCTCGCGAGAATTCAACTTCAGTTGATACCGATCGGGCATCTCTGTCTCGACGAAGTCGAGGACCACCCGGATTGCCTCCAGCCGTCCTTCGATCCGATTCTGAACACACCGGCCCACATGCGCATGCTTCCGGAGTGGCTCGCAGAAACGCGCAAGTTCGCGTATCGCGGTAGCCGCAACGGCCGGGGAGGCACACAAAAGCGCGGTTGACCGGACGTGCCGATCAACCGCGCTGAAGCTCACTCAGCTTGTGAACTTGTCCTTGATATCCGAGACCTTGTCACTGACAGTGTCTCCGGCCTTCTTGACCTTCGCCTCGCCCTGATCGGCAACACCCTCGGCAGCCAGATCATCGTTGCCCGTGGCGTTTCCGAACTTTTCCTTCGCCTCGCCGATGAGATCCTCAGCGCGGTGCTTTGCCTTGTCGATGAAGTCAGACATGTATTTCTCCTTCTTGGGTTCGGTCGTGCGTTCGGCCGTGGAATTCGGTCGTGGATTCAGTCGAACTCGAACTGCGTGGACAAATGTGTCAGCGTTTTCCGGTGACTGCCTTGACCAGGAACAGCAAGATGACAGCGCCGAGGAGGCAAGTGAGGAAGCTGAAGATCCAGCCCGCGCCCTCGACATCGACGCCGAAGACTCGAAGCAGGAAACCACCGATCAGGCCGCCGATCACACCGACAACGATGTTGAGGAAGATCCCCTGCTGCGCATCGGTTTTCATGATCTTGCTGCCGATCCAACCCGCTAGTCCACCGATGATGATCCAGGCGATGATTCCGAGTGAGAGCATTGTGACTCCTTGAGGTAAGGGACGGCGCAATGAGAGACTGCCGGTGAAGGGAGAGTTCCGAGCGATCGGCCCGCGCAACTAGACCGTGATCGCGGGTTGTGTTTGCACACAACCGGACTCTCCGCCGCACGACGCGGGGGATCGTGCACTCAGTAGCAGCCACATTGTCTGCTTACCTTTCTATCAGGTGTTCACGACAGAACCAAAATGACTGGCGATTCACCACATACGAGAAACGACACTCACCGACGCGCACATGATCAGCGTCACTACGATCGCGATCGCCATCGAAGTGACGGTCG
This sequence comes from Rhodococcus sp. IEGM 1302, assembly GCF_030056935.1. Classification (NCBI taxonomy): domain Bacteria; kingdom Bacillati; phylum Actinomycetota; class Actinomycetes; order Mycobacteriales; family Nocardiaceae; genus Rhodococcus; species Rhodococcus sp. IEGM 1302. Next base: position 202,156 of record NZ_JASHKY010000006.1, read on the forward strand.
CAAGGAGCACCGTGACGCACAGTGCCACAGCAACATCCATGACTCTGTGCACGATCGGGAGGTCTACCAATACCCGGCCGTCGGGAGGCTCAAACCTCGATTGATCAGAGAGTTCTCGGCTCATCGCGTTTCGCGCTTTCCACGGCGATGTGAGTTCTGGTCGCGACGGATGGATCACCGACCACCGCAGCGACTTGATCCCCCGTGTCAGTGACGCGAGAAATCAACTCGGACAACGTTTCCGATCCGGATACGACGCTACGTCTCAATGTCACTCGCAAATCGATCGTGCGAACTCCACGATCGAGCAACGCTTTTCCTCGGACACGCGACACTTCGTCGAAGTCCTCCAGTGATGCGCTCGCCCCTTCCGCCACCGCACCCAGATCCGCGGTGATGGAATTGTGCGAGTTCGACCCAGGGACCGTGATCTCCTTCACCCGACGCAGCGGCACATGCGCGATCAACCACCGCAACGCGAGGAGGACTAGCAATACTCCCCCAGCTCCGACAGCCCATGGCCACCACGAGTGATCGACAAGATCTTCAGCCCACGGGATCTCGATACGCGCCGGGAAATCCTTGATCACGTCGCGATTCCACAGGATCGCTGCAACTCCCACCGCTATCGCGAGCATCCCCACGACGCATGTCGCCACGCGATCCATCGCCGTCGCCGTCCGAGTCATGACAGCGATCCCGTCTGGATACGAACCTTGATTCGCGGCGATGGTGACAGCGACCCGGCCAAGTCCCCCAGCACCGCACGGATTTCCGATTCAGCGGTGGCGGCTCCATCGGGCGTGACCGAGGCCTTCACTTCCAGCTTGCGCCGGGTCGCGTGTGACGAAGCGGATCGAACCTGGGCCAGTGACTCGACGCGAACAGACGCTATCGCCGCTACATCGGCGGGATCGATCCACGTATTCGCGACTCCGACCAAGGCATTGGCAGTCTTTCGTCGCGGTTTGAGTCCGAGGATGACGAACCACAGGCCGAGAACGACGGCTGCGATCCCCGCCGGGAACATCCAACCCTGGTACGCGAGCCCGTCCACATATGCGGCAGCACTTGGTATCCACTGCGACCCGGTGATCACGCCGGTATCCACCAGCGCGTCGCGGACGCCGACCACGCCGAGCGCAAGTAGCGCCGCGGCGATGAGGAATCCCGTGACGGCCGATCCGGGCGCCGCAAGGGGAACAGGAGCAGCAGCCCTCGAGGCAGTGGGTGGTGCGACCTTGTCGGCGGTCATCGCACTTTCCTTCCCGCGTCACGCGTGGTCGATGCCAAGAGAACGCTCACGATCGCCACGTCCACGCCGTCTACGTCCAGGCCCGATACAGACTGCAACTGGGTTGTCACGTTCTCTCGCACCGCGGTACCGATGACCGACAAGGATCCGGGCCACTCGATCGCGATGTCCACCTTGGCCCGTACCCGCTTGCCGGATACCAGCACTCGCGCCCTCGGCAGTTCACGCCCGGTCAGTTTGTCCATGCCGCCGGCGTGATGACGCACCCCCGGGGTCCCGCGCGTCGCCTCGAGAACCAACTTCTGCGCGACTCTGTCTCGAATCGTCAGCGTTCCGCGATCGCCCGGCTCGGCAAGCACAGACGACTCCGGTCGAGCTGTCTCAGCCACGTCCGCGACCCTTCAGCATCACACCGAGATCGAACTCGCCGTCACGCTGACCACCGACGAGGTATCCGATCACACCGAGAACCAGAGCGATGAGGAATCCGGTGAAACCGCCTGCAGCAGCTGCGACTCCGAGAAGTAGTCCTGCCAGTAGGCCGACAGTCGAGGTGGTCATGTGAATCCTCCGTTGTGGATGATGTTCGTTGGTGCCTGTCAGATCTCGGTGTAGGTCTTTGCACCCGGAAACCGAGCGCGCAAACGCGTGTACTGGGTCCGAGCGGGTTTCGCTATCTGCCGCATCGTGCCGCGCAGTGTCCTGCGCACACCCACACCGATCGGGGACGCGAAGTCCCGGTCGACGCGTTCGAGCGCTCGATTGAGCGCGTCGGCAGATCCGCCCACGTCGGGGTGGTAGCTCCTGATCGCCTCTCGGCGTGCGGATCGGCGATCAGGAACTGGACCACGAGAGTGCTCAGGCATCGTGCGCACGACCGACTACGTCTTCCACTGTCACGTTCACGGGGCCTGTAACGATTCCTGAAACCGCTTGGCGGATACGTAAAGCCGTATCTCGAACGGCGGCGTCGGCGAAGATGCACACATGGATGTCTGTCGACGACTCCGTCACCCGCACGCCGACGACGCGGCGGCCGGGGAGGTACGTGCCAACCTCGCCGAACATTCCGGCATGAAGCGAGGCGACCCCAGGTATCCCCGTCACAGCCGCCGCGATGGTGTCGGCGATTTCGGAACTCACTGCACCCGTGCAGTCTTGGGCTCGCCGGTTTCGTCGTCACTGCCCTCGTCGAGGTGAACGTCGTGAACCGTGATGTTCACCTCGGTCACTTCGAGACCCGTCATCCGTTCGAGCGCCGCAATGACGTTGCGGCGAATGCCGGTGGCCAGATCGGCGAGCGATACGCCGTACTCGGCCACGATGTCGATGTCGACCGCTGCCTGCTTTTCGCCGACCTCGACCGATACTCCCTGGGAGTGGTTGACACTCGCGCCGGGGATCCGCTCGCGCAGTGCCCCGACAACCCGCGACGCTCCGCCGCCGACGTCGTACACGCCGCTCACCTCTCGCGTGGCGATGCCGGCAATCTTCGAGACAACGGTGTCGGCGATCGACGTCTTTCCTTGCGAACTCACGAGAGCCGAGTCGTTCGATGATGCAACATCCTTCGTAGATGCTGTCGCAACCTGCGTGCTGACCATTGTCATCTCCTCCTGTTGATCGATCTACCTGTGTAGTCGTCACTCGAAGGCAAAACCGAATGCCCCAGTCAGGTGACGTGCATCACTGACACTTGTTAGTTACTGTCCGTAACATTCAACGCCCCGGCCGGGCGAACAATCTTCGAACGCAGCCGAGTTTTCCGCATTTCCGCGAGAGGAGCGACTGTGGCGTTACCGCATACACAGGGGCTCACCGAAGCACCTGACGGTTTGGACACCGCGACAGTGAACGCTGCGATACTCGGCGACCGAGAAGCATTCGAGTCACTGGTGCACTACTACGGACCTGCACTTCACCGCTATGCGCGTCGCATGCTCGCAGACGAAGGTGACATTCTCGAGGTAGTCCAGGACACCTTCGTGGCCGCCTGGCGTCGACTCGATTCGTTTCGTGGCGAATCGTCGATGCGAACATGGCTTTTCGCGATCTGTTCCCGAAAGATCGTGGACAGCTATCGAATCAAGAGAGCTCAACCGATCGACGACAGATTGCTCGATCCTCTCGTGCCGTCTCCCGAGGCCGGCCCGTTCGACACGACCTCGAACTCCGCGTTCCTCGAGGCACTGGAAGAAGCGTTGGGTGAACTGCCTTATCGCCAGCGTGCGGCATGGACGCTGCGAGAGGTGGAGATGCTCACGTTCGTTCAAATCGGCAAGATTCTAAGACTCACCCCGGATGCGGTGCGCGGGCATCACCATCGTGCACGGGCTAACCTGAGTGAACGAATGACGAGGTGGCGATGACTGAATCACGAACCGACGCATTGATGGCGCACGCATCCGACGTCCTGCGGAACGCTCCCGAGCCGGGCTGGGATCGAATCAGCGACAAGGTGATCCGGGCGCTACGGTCGACCTCGGCGTCCGGTTGGCCGCTCGACGCACACGCGTCGGAAGGTCCACGTCTAGGCACTGTGTCGGTGAGCGATCACGTACTCCGCACCCACTTGGCCGCCGAGATACGTTCTCGGCACCACTGCTCGCCGAGCAGCATCGAGTTCTTCGTCGACGGCCACGAAATACGTTCACTACGTATCGAACTGGCAGCGCCATACGGAGTGGATCTGGCCGAACTGTCGGACCGGGTTCGGTTCACCGTCGTGGACGTCGTTCACCTGATCCTCGGCGACACGGACCCACCGGTCTCTGCAGAGAGCATCCACGTCGCCGTAGTCGACATCGTCGATGATCTACCTGCCGAAGGGAACACCAAAAGCCACTCCGAACACTAGGTGTTTGTTCGGCAAGTGTTTGGGAACCCGGCACTCATGACCACTCCCCCACCACCGGATCCGGGCCCCGCCCCCGACCCGGGGCCGCCGACACCACCGGCGCCGACACCACCCGATCCGATGAATCCGCCGCCCGTGCCACCGACTCCGACGCCACCGAACCCGTACCCTCCGGATCCGATCCCGCAGATCTGACGTCGGCTGCCCCGAACTTCGGAGTTCAACCGCCGAGTTCGGCGATCATCTCGCTCAACGATTCTGCGGCGATACGTAGTTCACCTTCGTCGGGATTGTCGGGTGAGGACGGTAGACGTTCGGCCAACTGCTCGCGAGTGACAAGCGAGATACCCTCGAGACCGAACCCTTCTTCATCGGGGACGTAGATCTCGATCTCGCCCCCGACCGCTACCAGTTCCGAATGGGGGCCACTGCCCAGCAGTGCACGCAGGTGTTCGGTCGTCACGGTCATATGGTTCACGTGAAATCTCCTGCTTCGGTGACAGCTGACTTTGCCGGTATGGACTCGACGTGACGTACTGGCTCGACGTGACGCACTACCCCCTACTGAGTACCCCTCGCGGGTGAGCAGGAAACGACAAGTACATGAACAACGACTTCCCGAAGGAAACGCGCACCATGAGTGAACAGAATTCCACCGACCGCACGGATCAGACGGACGAGCCGCAGACCACCGGCACCGACCACGGTCCGGGAACCGGCTCCGACACCGCACCCAAGGACGTTCAGACCGATCCGTCGGGCGAACGTACGTGGGCCGACGAGGGCGGAGCCTCGAGCACCGGCCCGGCGACTGACACCGACTGATCCCGGAAGGTCTGAACCATCGGGACCAAGGTCCCGTGGGCCGACGCTCACGGGACCTTGAAATCCGTACGGATCTAACGCTTTTCACCTGGGTTTTCGCGATGCGGTAAGGTAGGCACTCAGCACGGTTGAGTACCCAGCCGTTGAAGACGAGCACGGTTCGTGCGTTGCTTCCCGTGCCGTTTCCCGGTTTCGAACGAAACCGTTTCGAACCAGACCGTTCGAACGAACCGTTTCGAGCAATCCGTCAGGAGTTTCGATGAACGAGTTTTCGAGAACTACAGATGAGCGTACGGACAGTCCCCCCACCTTCACGACGACCTGTGCCGAAAACATTCAGTCGCTCGTGGTCAGCGGCGAGATCGACGTCCGGTCCCGAGCTGATTTCGCTGCCTGCGTCGACGACCTGATCGGTGAGCGACACCCGTTCGTACTCGACTGCTCGGACGTCCAGTTCATCTCCGTCGGAGGTCTTTCCATCATCGAGACTCTGTCGGCCAAGGCACGGAGGCTCGGCGTGCCGTGGACGCTCGTCGCAGCGCACCCTGTCAGGCGTCCGCTGTCTCTTCTGAAGATGGACACCGACATCGTGTACACCGACTCGACAGCCGATGCAGTCGCGTACCTGTCCTCGACCTCCGTCCTGGACGAGACCCTGGCGGAGCCGATGTCGGCGTGAGTACCGATCTCGAAAAGCTCTCCGAATTCGTCGTCGTCGCAAACCGACTGCCGGTCGATCTCGAAACCGACGAAGACGGAAGCAAGAACTGGAAGCGAAGTCCGGGTGGGCTCGTCACTGCGCTCGAACCCATCCTCCGACAGCGGGATGGCGCCTGGGTCGGCTGGCCGGGGGTCGCGGACGAGAAGGTCGATCCGATAGTGGTTGACGGCCTTCGTCTGTTTCCCGTCGAGCTGACCTCTCAGGACCTCGCCGAGTACTACGAGGGGTTCTCCAACGACACGTTGTGGCCGCTCTACCACGACGTTCTGGTGGCTCCGACGTTCGAGCGGTCGTGGTGGCACACCTACGTCGCAGTCAACCAGCGGTTCGCCGAGGAAACCGCGCGTTGCGCCGCGGACGGAGCGACTGTCTGGGTGCAGGACTATCAGTTGCAACTTGTGCCGGCGATGCTGCGCGAGCTGCGCCCAGATCTGACGATCGGGTTCTTTCTTCACATCCCGTTCCCTCCGGTCGAGCTCTTCATGCAGCTTCCGTGGCGCAAGGAAATCGTCAGGGGAATGCTGGGCGCCGATCTGATCGGCTTCCACTTACCTGGTGGCGCAAACAATTTCCTGTTCTTGGCCCGCAAACTTCTCGGCCTCAAGACGACGACCGCGGGCGTCGGTGTTCGAAGTGCGCTCGGGCATGTGGATTTCGATTCTCGCGTCGTCAAGGTGGGCGCCTTTCCCATCTCCGTCGATTCTGCCGAACTCGAGCGCCAGTCGAAAAGCGATTCGGTCCTGCGTCGCGCGCGCGAATTGAAGGAAGAGCTGGGAAATCCCGAGAAAATCTTGCTGGGAGTCGACCGGCTGGACTACACCAAGGGTATCGACCTGCGGCTTCAAGCCTTGAAGGAACTCCTCGACGAGGATCGTCTGGATCCGGAGAAGTACACGATGGTGCAGCTCGCGACGCCCAGTCGTGAACGCGTGCAGCACTATATCGACCTGCGTAGCGTCATCGAAGAGCAGGTGGGCCGCATCAACGGTGACCACAGTCAGATCGGCCGCCCCGTCGTTCACTACCTGTATCAGCCGGTCGACCGTGAAGAACTGATCGCACTGTTCGTCGCTGCCGACGTCATGCTCGTGACGCCGATGCGCGACGGGATGAATCTGGTGGCCAAGGAGTACGTGGCCTGTCGTGGCGACCTCGGAGGTGCTCTCGTTCTCAGCGAGTTCACCGGTGCCGCAATGGAATTACGACAGTCATACCTGGTCAACCCGCACGATTTGGACGGCGTGAAGAATACGATCCTGACCGCGGTTCATCAGGATCCGAAGGAAGGCCGTCGACGTATGGCTGCGCTGCATCGACAGGTCATGACACACGATGTGCATCAGTGGGCCGAGTCGTTCCTGACTGCGCTTGCCCCAGCTGGACCGCTTCCGGACGATCAGTTCCTCACGGAGCGTGAGTCGAACTTTGCGCGCAACAACTGACCCTCACGGGCTTGCGTCAGTGCGCTCGGAGACTCGAGCTAGGATTGGTTTCAGTTCATCGTCAAGCAGCGGCTGCGAACTGATCTCCTCGACATAGCCGTGCAATGCTGCATCGGCCCAGAAAGACAGGCCGACCATGCCCCTCACGATGAAGTACTCCGAAACCTACAACGACGCTCTCATTGCGCTCGCTGCCGCTACTCATCGGCCGGCCAACGTGGTGAACCTGTTCGGCGAGTACGCCATTCGTGTTGACCTCGAATACAACCGGTTCCTTCTGGCGACCAATACCGCGGCTGGACTCTCCGATCGACCCGACAACGGAGAATCATGGCTGGTGCGGTTCTTCCAATCCGAGAACACCGACACTCCGGATCGCCTCCTCGCGGAGGCGTCGCATCAATGGTTGGTCGATGCTTTGGACGCCGCGCTCGAACAGATCGCAGCGGCAGGGAACAAAATCTCCGCCGACGCGGACTTCGGCGACCCTACCCGCACCGAAACTCCATCCTGAACGGCATCGTCTCGAGCAGCACCACTAGTCCCCCTCGGCGGTCAACTGGCTGATTCGAGCCGCTAAGACCGCATTCTCGGCCTCGAGGGACAGAATCAGACGAATACCGACGAGATTGACTCCGTCGTCGATCAGCGCGGTGATTCGTCCGAGCGTATCCAGGTCGGCCTCGCTGTACCGGCGCGTACCGCCATCGGTGCGGGTTGGTGTGAGCAAGCCCCTTCGCTCGTAAAGGCGCAGCGTCTGAGGTCCTACCCCGGACAGTTCAGACATCACTGAGATCCCGTACACGCCGCGCAGCGCCCGGGTCTGGGATTCCGACGTCACTGGAACCTCCTAGTTCGGTGTGGGCTGTCTCAATCGGCGTCACCCGACCTTAGCACCATCACGCAGTGAATCTGACGCCCAGGACATAGATTCAAGCGTGTCCAGGACCACTGACAACAAGAATCATCGAGCAGAAAAGGCGTGAAATGGCAGATCAAAGCCGATTTCGACAAGATTGCACAATGCGCTTTCCTTCGCCCGCGAATCGAAGTAGCCTTGCCAATTATCTACATCGGCTGATATAGATTTTGTAGCACCTGAAAGCGCCATAACTGGAGCTCGAAGGCGCAGAACACCCAGACGTCGGAGTCGGTGGTTCAGCCGACTCCCTCACGGCACACTCTTCACCGGGAGCAAGATGACGACGATCGACATCCCGCCCACACAGGGCGAGAGCACCACCGGCATCGGAATCACTGTCGCAAGTGCGACTTTGACAACCGAAGAGGTCAAGCGCCGAATCGCGATGATGTACGGCGACCCGGTGACAGAGGAGCCAGTAGCACTCGCGCACTGAACCTGACCGACACGCGATCCGATTGACGATGGCGCGAGACCGCCCCACTGGAGGGCGATCCCCATCAAGACGAGAGGAAAACATATGTCCGAGTTCACCGTACCGGGACTGAGCAGCGCAGACGGTTCGTCCGTCGCCGATATTCTGCAGGAACGCCTCAGCGCCTACAACGATCTTCACCTCACGCTCAAGCACGTTCACTGGAACGTCGTGGGCCCCAACTTCATCGGCGTGCACGAGATGATCGACCCCCAGGTGGAGTTGGTTCGCGGCTACGCCGACGATGTGGCCGAACGTATCGCGGCACTGGGTAACTCACCCAAGGGCACCGCGGGAGCAATCGAGCGCGATCGAACGTGGGACGACTACTCCGTCGGCCGCGACGACGCTCGTGCGCACCTCGCTGCGCTCGACCTCGTCTACACCGGGATCATCACCGACAGTCGCACCGCAATCGACAGTGTCGGCAAGATCGATCCGATCACCGAGGACATGTTGATCGGCCAGACGGCGCAGTTGGAAAAGTTCCAGTGGTTCGTTCGTGCTCACCTCGAGAACTCGGGTGGCAGCCTCGTACACGAAGGCGCGTCCACCGAGCAGGATGCCGCAAATGAGGCGCGTCAGAACTGATTCACCGTCCGCGGTTTCGGCCGATCGGGGGTCGGCCGAAACCGCACTCCCCACAACAGGAAAGGGCAAGAGCATGTCTGCGGACTCGCGCGGCACCTCGACACAAACACGTCGCGAGTATCAGATGTTCGTGTTGCAGCAGCGTTTGTTGTTCGGATCGATCCTGGCAGGCACCGCCCTTGGAGTTCTCGCGATCAACTACTTCTGAAATATCAGGGGCCGCAACCGTCGAAGACAGGACAGAAACGACACAATCATGAGTTCGAGCACTCTCCGCTCGATCGTTCGTAGCGATCGATTTGCGGCAAGCAGTTCTTCTCTTCTGCTCGTGGACAGCGATTTTCGTATCCAGGGCGCAAACGACGAATACCTTGCCGTATCCGGTCGCAGCCTCGATCAATTGCACCGAGTGGAAGTGTTCGAAGCCTTCCCCGACAATCCCGACGACTCGTTTGCCGATGGAATCTTCTCGTTGACAGCGTCATTCGAGCGCACGATGCGGTCCCGAACTCGGGACACACTGCCGACTCAGCGTTACGACGTGCGCGACGAGCGCGGGAGCGGGATGTTTGTCACCCGATATTGGAATACGGTGAATTCCGCCGTCACCGATGATGACGGCAGAGTCATCGGTGTGCTTCATCGTGTATACGAGGTTCAACGACCGCTGGCTCAGCAGTCCAGTTCGGCGTCAGACGTCCTCACCCGCCTTCGCGCGGAAAATGACGAACTGAGAAGAGCTTTGGATTCTCGGCCCTTGATCGAGCAGGCCAAGGGATTACTGATGGCCGAGCGTGAGTGCTCGGCCGACCAAGCCTTCGACTTTCTGGTCCAGATGTCGCAGGAATGGAACGTCAAGGTGCGCGACATCGCCGGTGGTCTTGTCGCCGCAGCAGAACGACGTGCCGTGGATCAAAAGAATTCCTGACGACCGGGATTCAAAAGTTGTACGGCTGGGTAATGACCGACCAGAGGTACCCCCGAAATCTTCCCCCTCGAGGGAGGAGCCTCGAAGGTCCCGCCGGTTCAGGCCGGCGGGACCGAGCTTTGCCTTAACACCCGACCTGGATCCGCGATCCGAGTCGAGTTCGTCACGCAGCGAAGGGAACGTCCATGTTCATGCGCTCCTACACATCTCCCAGGCCCCTTGCCGACGAGTGGGATTGGCAACTGTCCGGCACCTGCCGCGACACCGACCCCGCTCTGTTCTACGACGACACGAACGAGCGCGGCTCCAGGCGAGCGAAGCGCGAGAGTTCGGCGAAGCTGGTGTGCGCCAGATGCCCTGTCGTGCAGAGATGCCTGGTGCACGCCATCCAGACCGGGGAACCCCACGGTATCTGGGGCGGCATGACGGCGACCGAGCGAGAATCGTTGCGCAAAGCTCGAACTGAACCACTGATCAGTGCCGCGACGAGCTCACGAGAGTAGACAGGAACCTCAGGGCCTGGCCTCGTGGTGCCGCAAACCGTGCGTGCGGCGTCGCTCCTTCATCTCGGCTTCGAAGAGGTGCGGCACTCCGCCTGCCAGCTTGTCGCGCACCACTTTCTCGCATTCACGAAAAAACGACCAGTAGTTCTCGTCGAACTCTTCGACCAACTGGAAAGTCCAGCGCCCCTCGACCACGTTCCGGCCCATCAACTCGCCCTCGACCTGATCGGCCAGGTCGTCGTTGCCGCTGGATCGCAGTAGCTCGACGACCTCGTCGAGCATCAGATCGGCATGCCCTATCAGCTGATGGAAGTCGTACAGAGCACCGCGTGCCCGTTCCACCGTTTCAAGGGCGTTCGACAGCACTCCTGCCGCCTTCACCTCGTCATCAGTGACACCTTCCGGTCGTATGTGTACGGGGATCTGTCTGTCCGAATGGGTGTCCATGAAGCGGCTGTACCCGAACGACGCGAAAATGAAAGATGAGGATTCGGTACGTCCGCACCACAGGTGATGTGTCTCACAATTCATCCTCTAGTTCGGGTAAAGAGGGTTAGTTCGCCGGGCGAAGGGTAATCCAAGGCCATGAATACTTCCGGGGTAGAGATGGCTGGCACGCACGGCCGGTACCGGTCCTTGCCTCGGTCCGCCGGAATTACGCCACATCTACCTACAGGAAGCCCCTTGATCCCTCTGTCGAGTCCGACCGAAACCGAACTAACTCACGACTCCATCGCCTCGCTCCGCGTCCGCGCGTCGTACTCTCAACTTCCCACTCTGCGCGGAATCACCCGAACGGTTGCCAACAACACCGGACTCGATGTCGACGGAACAGCCGACCTTGCTCTGGCGATGGACGAAGTCGCGAGCATCCTCATCGGCCACGCGATACCGTCCAGCGACTTGACCTGCCGATTCGACACCGTCGGCCGCACACTTCGGACTGTCGTGTCCGTGATCGCGCACTCCGAGATACCCGACAAGTCGCACAGCTTCGGATGGTTCGTTCTCGAAGCGCTGGTCGATTCCGTCCGCCTGGAACAGTCGGAAATCGACGCGGACGGTCACATCACCCTGACGATGACGCTTGAAAAGGGCTTGCCCCAGGAGCGTGCGTGACCGCTGTCCCACCGGACAAGAAGGACCAGTACGAAACAGCTGTCGAACTGTTCGTCTCGATGGCCTCGCTTCCGCCGAATGATCCCAGCCGAGAAAAAATAACCACCTCGATCATCGAACTGTGCCTACCCCTGGCCACACACGTCGCTCGCCGATACCAGGGGCGTGGCCAGCCTTTCGAGGACTTGGAGCAAGTTGCTCGCGTCGGGCTCATACAGGCCGTGCAGCGATTCGACGTCGACAAAGGATCGGATTTCCTCTCGTTCGCGGTCCCGACCGTCATGGGTGAGGTTCGCAAGCATTTTCGCGATCACGGCTGGTCCGTGCGAGTGCCTCGTAGCCTTCAGGAACGGCACCTTGCCCTCAACCGGGCGCTCACGACTTTGTCCCAGACGCTCGGCCGTGCACCGACAGTCGCGGAACTCGCCAAGGAACTCGACATCGAACCGGACGAGGTCGAACAAGGTTTGACCGCCGGTAATTCGTACCGAACCACACCGCTCGACACCGCGTCCGCCGGCGACGGGAGTGGTCTGACTCTGATAGACACTTTGGGACAGTACGACGAAGCGATCAGTCGGATCGACAATCACGAAACCCTGCGGCCCGCGCTCCTGGCACTACCGGAGCGCGAGCGCACGATCGTCGTTCTCAGATTCTTCGGCCATCTCACCCAATCCCAGATTGCCGAAAAGGTCGGCATCTCTCAGATGCATGTATCCAGAATCCTCACTCAGTCACTGAAGCAGCTACGCACCGAGATGGGTGAAATCTTCTGAAGGTACGTCTCGAGGATCAGATGTATTCCTGTGCAAGACGTTCCAGCTCGTCTCGATCGATGAGACCGGGCTGGCCGATGTCGAGGGCCTCGAGATACTTGTTGGCGAGGCGGTAATCGTGCCCCCACCGGCCGTGCTCGCCGTCCTGCTCGGTGCGCTGCACACTGGAACCGGGCGGAACCTCGTCCCGCAAACCGTTGGTCTCCGCGCCGATCAGTGTGTCGAGCTTGGTCGAGATGGCCGTGAGTGCATCGCGGTCGTTCATCTGATTCCCTTCGTCCGGTGACGCTGATCTTCCACCATACCGAAGCGTCGAGCCAAAAACATTGCACCGCTTAATATTCGACCTCTCACCTGGACCGATTCACGCCCTCGAGCTACACTGAACGGTACCGAGGTTGAGAATACAGCCGGGGTTGAAGCCACTGGCGCTCGGTTCGCATCAAGGCTCTGGATCAGGTGAGCATTTCCTGCGCACATCTGTACTGTTCATTTCCATTGAGCTCTAAAGCTTTCCACGCCTGGACGCATTAACTTTCCGCGCCGCCAGATCGGTCGTCAGCCTTTCGATGAAAGCACACAGACCGGATCTGCCATGAATCTGAATGAACTCGACCACACACCGATCGATTCCATCGATCCCTCAACACAATTGGGGCCGATCGTGGAAACGCATGGTTTCGCGGCCTGGCGGATAGCGCCCTCGACAGTCCTGATCCAGGTCGAGGTCGACCTCGACAAACTCTCCGCCCCAGCACTACGAGAACTTCTCAACTCGTACGCTGCGGAGTGGTCTCGCGTCATTCTGGACTTGTCCAACTCACTGTTCGTCGGTGCGGTCTGCCTCGAACTGTTCGCCGAGCTGAACTCCCGTTCGCGAGCCAACGACTTCCAGTGGGCCGCGATCGGGTCACACCCGCTTCGACGCTTGCTTCGCGCGGCGCGGGCGGAAGAGGAATTCCCGGTCACCAACTCTGTCGAGGGAGCAATGCGCGCGCTCGACGAAGCAGAGAAGTCACTCGAAGCCTCCTGACGCGACGGCTGCACCGGCGTCGAGCGCCGGGCGCTCGCAGCGACTAAGGTTCGTCGGGCTGTCCGACGAGCTGAGAGAGACCGAGAATGACAATCGCCAAGCGCCTCGATGCCTTGCAACAGAAGCATCCGGCCCTGGGGTTCCCGATAGCGGTCCTCTACAAGTTCCTCGACGATCAAGGTGTTTATCTAGCCGCGCTGATCGCTTACTACGGCTTCGTCTCGCTCTTTCCTCTTCTTCTGTTGCTCTCGACCATTCTCGGCTTCGTGCTGTCGGGCAACCCTGAGCTTCAGCAACAGATCTTGGACTCCGCGCTGCATCAGTTTCCGGTGATCGGTGACGACCTGGGCAATGCGCAACAGATCGGCGGCGGTGTCACGGGTCTGGTGATCGGAATCGTCGGTGGTCTCTACGGTGGCCTCGGTGTCGCTCTGGCTTGCCAGAACGCGATGAACACGGTGTGGTCGGTGCCCCGAAACATGCGACCGGATCCCATCCGCGGGCGTCTCCAAGGGCTACTACTCCTCGGCACGATCGGTCTCGCGATCTTGGGGACCACCGCTGTCTCCAACATCGGCGGTGCGCTTCATCTGGGCGGTTCGTTCAGCTTCCTACTGACCCTTGCGGTAGTCGTCTTGAATGCGGGCATCTTCATCGTCGCTTTCCGGCTCACCTGCGCCCGCCCGCTCTCGGTAGCCGATGTGGCACCTGGAGCGATCGCCGCTGCTGTTCTCTGGCAAGCACTTCAGTCCTTCGGTGCCCTCTATGTGACCTCTGTGGTGCGGGGTGCCTCCACCACCAATGGCGTCTTTGCCATCGTTCTGGGTTTGTTGGCCTTCTTGTTCCTCGCTGCAGCCTCGATCGTCATGTGTGCGGAAATCAACGTCGTGCGAGTCGACAAACTCCATCCGCGGGCGTTGTTGGCTCCGTTCACCGACAACACCGAACTCATCGAAGGCGATCGGCGCACCTTCGCCGATCAAGCAAAAGCACAACGCGCGGTTCCCCACGAGAACATCCATGTGACGTTCGACGGGCACACCAAACCCGACGATTCGGACTGATCTCGACCCCGATCGAGTTGGGTATTTGGTCCCCTCCTCGGTATCGGGGTGGCATTCTGCGCCGCGAATCCAGATTTAACACAGGTGTTGTCATTTCGCGCTGCATCGAAGGGACGAATACATCACAGCAGGTAAACGCGCATAGTTGAACAATCACCTGCTTCCGACGTGGTCCCGGAACGGGACAAAGCCGTCAAATACTGCAACTCGCCATGCATGTAATTGGAGACAGAAAAAGAAGAGCATGGCAGGATCAGGTGTGAGACCGGACTCTCGATGGGAGGGCTCGGCTCGATGGATCCAGGAGAATTTGGTTATGGCTCAGGGCAGTGTCAAGTGGTTCAACGGTGAAAAGGGCTTCGGATTCATCGAGCAGGAAGGTGGCGGACCGGATGTGTTCGTTCACTACTCGGAGATCCAGGGCAGCGGCTACAAGTCCCTCGACGAGGGCCAGAAGGTCGAGTTCGAGATCGGACAGGGCCAGAAGGGCCCCCAGGCTCAGAACGTTCGCGCCATCTGAGTTCGATCCCAGTCTGACTTCAGACTGAAAAGGCTGGACGCTGCACCGCATGGTGCCGGCATCCAGCCTTTTCTTGGTTTCCGGGTCGTCTTGGTTCACGGGTCGGGCTTGTTCCCAATTGGCACCGGTTACGTCGCTCGCGCCCGCTTCTTCTTGTGGGAGCTGTCGCAGAACGGCGCGATGCCGGTCCGCCCACATCGACACAATGCAACCGTAGAGCGCTTGTTCTCTATCGGGGTTCCGTCGTCACGGAGCAACTCGAAGTCACCACGCACCAGCAGCGGGCCGTCCGTGCAGGCGGTTATGGTGGTGTTGTTACCGGGAACACTCGGTGTTTCGGCAGATGACGATTCGGGAAACGCGGTCATATGTCCTCTTCAGTTCTCGATTCGGCCACTGGCGTGCCCACTTCCATGCCTGTTCCACAGGCCCGCGGCCCACTGAGCGCCACTCTCGTTTCCATTCTGCGCTCCTCGGCCGATCCGAGGGAGATTACGGCTGCCGCTGACGCGTACGAGGATGCACAGTCCACCGACCTCACCTACGACATTCTTCGTGACGACGACGCTCAGCTGACCCTGACGCTCCTCTACGAGCTTCATTTGCAGGGAATCGAGAACGTCTCGGACAAATGGGAGTGGAATCCGGACCTGCTCGCGGTGCGGTCTCGGCTCGAAGAGCGTTTCGAGTCCGCCATCGCGCAACTCGTGGGGACAGTGGAGTCGTCTGGCGACGTCGTGGCCGACCTCTGGTCGATGACCGCCCCCAGTGCAGGCCCAGGTCTTGCGTCCTTCATGGCGAAAGATGCAACGATCGATCAGTTCTCGGAGGTGCTGATTCACCGTTCGCTCAATCAGCTCCGCGAGGCGGATGTGCACACCCTCGGAATTTCGCGTCTCTCCGGTGCCGTCAAGGCCGCCCTCGTCGAAGTGCAGAGCGACGAGTACGGAGGCGGTCGCGCAGAGCGAATGCATTCGCGTCTTTTTGCCGACACCATGCGGGCTGTAGGTCTTTCGGACCGCTACGGCCACTACATCGATTCTGTTCCCGCGGTAATGTTGGCGTCGTTGAATGCTCTCTCGCTCTTCGGTTTTCATCGCCGCCATCTCGGAACGCTGGTCGGGCACCTGTGCGCTGTCGAGACCACGTCTGCGCTGCCGAGCAAACGATACAGCGCAGGACTGCGCCGACTCGGATTCGGTTCGGGCGCGACACTGTTCTACGACGAGCACGTGGAAGCGGATTCCGTTCACGAACAGATCGCCGTTCGGGATCTTGCCGGCGGTCTCGCTTCTTCGCAGCCGCACCGCACTGATGACATCTTGTTCGGCGCCGCAGCGTGCCTGGCGTTCGACGATCTTCTCGGCGATCACCTCACATCGAGTTGGGAGAAGGGCAAGACTTCGTTGCGCGAATGATCACGAGTTGTTCGATTTCCTGACCGGTGGTGATCAACCCTCGTGCCTCGAGCATGGTGCGCCTCTCGCGCATCACGGGCCCGAAGGGAACGTACTTCCGGGCTGAAATCTCTACGGCCATACCGTGTTCTTCGAGTATCGCCTCGGTCTTGTCGACCCCACACAGCACCGATTGCAGGAGAAGCAGTGTGCCGCCCGGGACGAGCACCTCGTGAACGGTGGCTGCGATCCTGTCGATGAGGGCGCGTCCGTCCTTTCCTGCGTCCCAAGCACGTTCGATTCCAGCGGTAGGGAGATCATCTGCAAGAGCAGGGACGTACGGCGGGTTGGAGATCACCAGATCGAAGAGTTCGCCGTGCACCGCCTCGGTGAGGTCGCCACGACGGGAGTCGATCGAGGTTCCGTTGAGGATCCCGTTGAGACGAGCATTGGCACACGCGCGGCGAGATATGTCGACCGCGACGACGTGGCCTGCGCCTGCCGCGGATGCCGCGACAGCGAGGGCGCCGGTCCCCGTGCACAGATCCAGCACCCGACTGCGAGCGGTGAGGCGCTCGAACAGCAGCGCATCCGCCAGTAACGACGTGTCGTGTTGCGGTGGATACACACCAGGTAAACGCAGGATCATCATCGGCTCCTCTTTTTCAGGCGACATCGCACATCGCTGCGTGCGGCTACCCAGGAACCTCGGATTTCATGCAACATCGAAGCAAAGACCGCCTGGAACGGTTACATCGCCGCAATTTGCGGAGTAGACCTGAATCATGACAGGCAATGCGGACACCCCACAGGGAGCCGCGGCGTTTGCTTCCGCAGCAGATTCGCTCGACACCCTCGCCGAAGCGATTGCCGGACTCCGGTCCACTCTGAACACGGACGCGCATCTCGACTCCATGCTCCAACGTCTGGCCGAGACGGCGGTCAAAGCGCTGCCGGATGCCGATGCTGTCAGCGTGACGGTGCTGTCCGCCGATGGCCCACGAACTGCTGCATCTACCGCGGACTACCTTTCCGCGATAGACGATGCCCAGCATTCCGCCGATCGTGGTCCGTGCGTTGACGCCGCGCGCACCATGTCGTCGGTTCGGTCGAAGGTGGGTGATCACGACGACAAATGGCCGGAATTCACCGCCGAGGCCCGGAAACAGGGTGTCCGGTCCTACTTGTCCGTGCCGCTCACCATGGGCGAAGGAAGCACCGAACTTCTCGGCGCGTTCAACGTCTACGGATTCGCCTCGACAGAGTTCAAGCCCTTCGACGAAGA
Source organism: Rhodococcus sp. IEGM 1302 (assembly GCF_030056935.1). Taxonomy (NCBI): domain Bacteria; kingdom Bacillati; phylum Actinomycetota; class Actinomycetes; order Mycobacteriales; family Nocardiaceae; genus Rhodococcus; species Rhodococcus sp. IEGM 1302. The sequence continues at coordinate 219,872 of NZ_JASHKY010000006.1, forward strand.
GTTGATGAAATTGTTCACCGCCGGTGCGGGCGCGGCGATCGCAGATTCACGACGCTGGCGTCAGGCACACGAGCACATCGAACAGTTGCACTGCGCCATGGAATCTCGTGCCGAGATCGAACAAGCCAAGGGCGTGCTGATCGCCATCCACGGCATCGACGCCGACGAAGCATTCAGCCGGCTCGTTCAGCAATCGCAGCACACCAACGTGAAACTGCACGAGGTGGCCCGGATGCTCGTCGATTCGGTGCGCCACCGCCGGTTCTGAAGATTCTTCGGTGCAAAACCCCGTTTTGCACCCGAAAGCACAGTCGCAAAACCCCGTCTTGTACCCCGCCGGCACATCTCTCAAACGTATCCAGAGATGTTTCACCGAAACAGTTTTCGACCTGCACGGCTGCTGGCGGTCGCGCGGCGGCCCCCGTCCGAAATGTGGTTATCTGTTGAGAACCGGGACGAAAGAAGACCCGACCGTACCAGGGTGAGGAAAGGATCGTCACTGTGCCAATCGACCAGGTTCTTGTCGTAGTTCCCGCCCACAACGAAGCCGAAGACCTCCCCAATTGCCTTCGTGCACTCGCAACAGCGGCGTCTGCTTGCGTTGTCCCCGTCCGAGTGGTTGCCGTCCTCGACAACTGTTCGGACGGAACCGCGGGGGTCATCCCCGACGGGGTGGAAGTACTCCGCGTCGAGCATCAGAACGTCGGCCGTTCGCGAGCGACGGGTTTCTCTGCGTTCGGCGCAGATTTGGGGGCCTCAGCGTGGTTCGCCACGACCGATGCCGATTCGGTGGTCGGCCCCACCTGGATTGCGCGCCAATTGGAGTATGCGCGTACTGCGGACGTCGTCGCGGGCACCGTTCGCATCGCGGACTGGGAAGGCCATCCGCACTCCGTTCGCGAACGGTACGAACGTATGTACCACGCACATCCCTATGGTCGACACGGTCACGTCCACGGTGCCAACCTCGGTGTCCGCGCCGATATGTACTGGGACGTCGGAGGATTCTGCGATCTCGAAGAAGACGAGGATGTCGATCTCGTCCGGCGGTTGAGCGAGGCCGGTGCCTGTATCGCGTGGGCAGAGGACATTGCGGTCACCACGTCTGCGCGTCTCGACGGCCGAACTCCGGGCGGCTTTGCCGGACATATCCGTAACCTGGGTGGTACGACCGCCGATAACGAAGAAGCGGAGCTGGCACGATGAAACGACTACACACACTCCTGGACGCAGGTGGACTGTACTTGCCGCTGCCCGGCGGCGGCGCGACGGCCGCACGGTGGACCTCCCTGGCAGAGCTCACACGGGAGAATGTGGTTCTCGGCCGGATGGCTGAGGCTCACACCGATGCCGTCGCGATACTCACCGAACTCGACGGACCGGATCCCGAACCCGGGCAGCTGTGGGGAGTGTGGGCGGCCGAGCCACCCCAACCTGTGGTGAATGCGTCTGAGCACGTGGGGATCTGGACGCTCACCGGTCGCAAGTTGTGGTGTTCCGGCGCCAACACCTGCACGCATGCACTGATCACCGCCTTGGTCGACGGTGTCCCCTCCCTCTTCGCGGTCGAGCTCGGACTACCTGGGGTGCATCCCGTTCCCGATTCGTGGAAGGCCGTCGGTATGGCCGAAAGCGACTCCAGCGCGGTCGACTTCGACATGGTTCCGGCCATACCGGTCGGGACGGCAGGCGACTATCTGAGCCGCCCGGGGTTCTGGCACGGCGCGATCGGCGTGGCTGCATGCTGGTACGGCGGCGCCTGCGGCGTCGCTGATCCGTTGTACGACAAGGCTGCAAGCAGCGAAGACCCCTACGTACTCGCACACCTCGGTGCGGTCGATGCAGCGCTCGCCGCAGCGCGCAACGCGCTCGCAGTCGCGGCGGCCGAGATCGATGCGGATCCCTTCGACGAAAATGCCGAGGCCATGCAGCGGGCACTCCGTGTGCGCGCAATTGTCGAGCGCGCCGCTACCGAGACCCTGGATCGGGTGGGACGCGCTCTCGGCGCCGCACCGCTCTGCATGGACGCCGCGCACGCCGCACGGGTAGCCGATCTCACCGTCTACTTGCGGCAGAGTCACGCCGAGAAGGATCTCGCCGAGCTGGGCCGGATTGCAGCCAAGGGGAAACGGCCGTGGTGAACTCGAAACTGTTCGCGCAGAAGCCTGTCGACGACGGCGGTACTCCCGAATCGACATGGCGGGAGTGGGGAAGAAGTTTTCCGGAACTGGATCTCACCGGATGCTCACGATTGATCATCGTCGCTCCCCATCCCGACGACGAAATACTCGGTCTGGGCGGAACCGCTCTTCTGGCAATACTTTCCGGCATCAGTGTTCAGGTCGTATCTGTCACCGACGGCGGAGCTTCGCATCCCGATTCACCGACCGTGACTCAGCCCGAGATGGAACGCCGTCGACGGTCCGAGTCGGATCGGGCAGCGCGTGTCCTCGGAATTCCCACACCGGTTCGATTGAGCATCCCGGACGGAAAGATCGGCGAGAACCGACAGGAGTTGACCGACCGCCTCAGCTCGATTCTCGGTGATTCCTCGGCGGATACCTGGTGCGCCTCCACGTGGCGCGGGGACGGCCACCCGGACCACGAAGCCACCGGAGACGCGGCGGCGAGGGCGTGCGCGGACACTGGATCGCGCTTGATCGAGTATCCCATCTGGGCGTGGCATTGGGCCGCGCCGGATCATGCGGCAGTCCCATGGGAAAGAGCACGAAAGGTGACCTTGCCCTCCGACGTTCAGGCTGCGAAATCTGCTGCCACCAATGAGTTCACTTCACAGATCGCTCCGCTTTCCGATCATCCCGCGGATGCACCCATCCTCCCCCGCCACGCGATGGAACGACTACTGAGGCCGTACGAGACGGTGTTCGTATGAGCGATCGTGAACTCCCCGCGGATTACTTCGCCAAGATGTATGCCGCACAGTCCGACCCATGGGATTTCGAATCCCGCTGGTACGAGCAGCGGAAGTACGCACTCAGTGTCGCTATGCTCCCGAAACCTCGATACCGTCGCGCATTCGAACCGGGGTGCTCGATCGGGGTTCTCACCGAGAAGTTGTCCGAGCGCTGCGACAGCGTTCTCGCCACCGACATCGTCCCGACCGCACTCGAGAGCGCTCGAGCGAGGCTTACCGGACATGACTCCGAATTTCGGCTCTGGGCGTTGGGTGACGACTGGTCCGACGAAACCTTCGACCTCGTCGTCATCAGCGAAGTCGGCTACTACCTGACCTTCGAAAAGCTCATCGAGGCAATGCTGCAGGTCGTCGAGCATCTCGAGCCTGGCGGAACGCTGCTGTGCGCCCATTGGCGTCACGTCGTACCGGAGTATCCGCAAAACGGTGACGCTGTTCATTCGGCTGTGCGCCAGACCCCGGGGTTGGCGCAGTTCGCGTCGTACCAGGACGAGGACGTGCTGATCGATGTCTTCGTGAAGGGTCCGCCGTCACCACCGTCGGTAGCTCGTTCCGAAGGTCTGATCTAGTAGACCTGTGCGCGGTTGAGGAGTGTGGGGACTCCTCGACCGCGCACGGGGGTCAGTCTCGCGGCTCCAACGCGAGGTCCGTATCCGACTGCAGTTCACCGACTTCGGACTTCAGGATCCGCATCGACCTGCCGAGGCCCCGGGCCGCGTCGGGCAGCTTCTTCGAACCGAACAGCACCACGAGCACTACTGCGACGATCGCCCAGTGAGTCGGGCTGAGCGCGCCCATCAGGCGGGTTCCTTGCCGTCGGGGTACACCGCATCGACCTCTACCTCGACGAGCCAACCGGCAACGGGCAGTCCGGCAACCTCGAGGGCGAAGCGGGTGGGCCGGGCGCTGTTTCGCTCGATCGGAGCGATCGGCTCGGCCGTGCCCATCGGCACCAACTCGGTGTCACCCGTGTCGAGATTGGTGTTGGCGAAGAACTGCCGGTACGCGCGATTCCATCCTGTGTAGTCGGCCTTGTCCGATCCCGGCGCGTTGTCGAGGAAGACGCGCATCGTCACGACGTCTTCGAGACTCAATCCCTGTGCTTCGAGGTTGTCGCGGATCTTCTTGAGTACGTTGATGCCCTGCGCCTCGGTGACGGTGACACCGGCCGGCAGAACACCGCCGGAAAACTGACCGTCGATGTACGACTCCGGCGAACCTTCCGGCGCCGCCTTGTTTCCTGCCGACGGGCCGATGCCGCTGGTCTTGTAGATTGCGGTGTCGCCGCCGATCGCGACGCCCTGAGCGATCATCGGGTTTGCCTGCCCCGCTTCGAGAATCGATTTCGAGACGAACGAACTCGATGCGGTCTCGGCGTCCGCCTCGTCAGACGAGCAGGCAGTGGCGAAGCCCAGTAGCGTAGTGGCGGCGAATGCCGCTGCAAGGACCTTGGTTCTGCGAGATTTCATGATGTGACCTCCAGAGAAAGTGATGGAAAACGAAGCACGTCAGGCAGTTTGCGCAACACGCTGATGCAGGTGGGTCACGACGTCCTGCGCGGACGTGAAGGCCCCGTGCTGCCAGGCGATGGCATTGGAGAGGTGATCGCCGGCGAAGTAGATCCGGTCGACGGGTTCGAGCAGCTTGGTGTACTCGGGAGTTGCCATGCCGCCGTGGGAATCTCCCGCGCCGGCCCATGATGCCCAGGCGGATTCCGAATACTTGGTGCGACGCCAGCTTCCGGAGAAGGACGACGAGATGTCGCGAGTGTATTTGTCGCCGTGGATTTCTGCGCCTTCGGCGATGGCCTTTGCCAGCCGCTGACGGTGGGTGAGCGATTCGAAAGCCTGTTGACGCTTACCCGAGCTGTAGTACGCGACGACGACGCCGCGGTCGGAGTTGTAGTGATCGTAGGGGAACATGATCTGGGAGATGTCGCGGTCGGTGTTGGACGCGCCACCGTAGATGCGGTCCTCGGTCTCCCACCACCGACGCGAGTATTCGATACCGAGCTTGCCCGACGACGACGGCTTGGCTGCATCCAACGCGAGCAGGATGTCGGAGGGCAGGTTGTTGTTCAGCCGCTTGATCAGGTGCGGTGGGATCGTGCAGATTGCGTAGTCGGCGGTGATCGACTTGGATTTGCCGTCGACGACGTAGTCGACGGTGACGCCTTCCGGCACGTTCTTCATGCCGCTGACCTCGGCGCCGAACTCGATGTTGTCCATCCCGATCGCGTCCTGGAACTTGTAGTAGATCCGGTCCATGCCACCGACGGGGGTCATCATCGTCATGGCCTGGTCGTAACCGAACTCGAAGGAGAATGCACGCCCGATGCCGCCCTGGATGACATCGCTCATCCCGAATGGTTCGATCTCGGTTCCGAAGTTGAGGCCGGCGCCCGGCTCCGCGGAGTGCCCTCGACGCGAGGATCCGACGTAGCGGCCGTCGCTGGAGAGATCACCGAAGTCGGTGAGGAAGGACGAGAGTGCTTCTTTGTCTTCCTTGCTCAAGACCTGGTCGAGAGCGCCCTGATTGGTGGCCTTCTGCAGCAGCTCGGACATGTATCCGTAGGTGTCGGCTTTGGCTGCTCGGTAGGTGATCGACTGATTCGCCAGCGGCTTGTTGCCGGTGTAGTTGACGAAGGTGTTCGCGTTCTGGTTTCCGAACATCTGCAGTTCGACGCCCAGTTCGCGGCAGTAGTCGATGGTGTTGTGATTTTGCGGAATACGCGTCGCACCGAGGTTGTAGAAGTGCCCTTCCGAGAACGTACAGGTCTGTGTCTCACCGTTCAGGTCGGTTTCTTCGGTGCCGTTGCGGATCGACCACACCCGACCACCCGGGCGGTTGCGTGCTTCGAGGACGGTGACCTTGTATCCGGCCTTCTGCAGTTCGTAGGCAGAGCACAGCCCGGACGGTCCGCCGCCGAGGATCACGACGGAGTGATTTCCCTTGACCTTTCCGATCAGGTCACCCGCAGCAGGTGCCTGAAATCGCCTCGGCGTCGACGCCACTGCCGGCGCCAGGCCGATGGACGACATAGCACCGAGTGCCAGGCCGGCGCCGCCGGTGATTCCCAGGCTGCGCATGAAAGATCTACGTGTGTATGGCATTCGAGCTCCCCAGTGTGCTCCCGGTGACCCGGGTGGTTGGTGTTGAACACAGACTTCAGGAGCGTTGGGTCCGGAACTTGACGCACAGGAAACAGTCAGTGGGGACCGAGTGAGAAACCTGCGAGCATCAGCATCGGGCTCTCTCACCCGAGTGCGATCAGCGGAAGCATGCCCGCAATATCGGCGTTACAGAACCGGACTAGCGTGACGCGACATGTCCGCTCTCACCGAAGCCATCGCGCGGTCCTTCACCACGCGCGAGAAGCAGCCCCCGGCGCGATCACCGCTGCGGGCGTTGGGCCGTCGGCAACTCTCGGGCGCCGAAGTGCTGGCCCAGTCGGTGGCAACCACTGCCCCTGCTGTGTCGATGGTCGTTCTGCCCGTCACCATGCTGACACACGGCCGATTGTTGAGCGGGATGATCACCATCATCGCGGCCACCGTGCTGGTGACGCTCATAGCCTTCTGCGTTTCGCAGTTCACTCGCCGAATGGCTGCGTCGGGCGGATTGCACAGCTTCGTCTTTCGTGGCCTGGGCACCCGGGCAGCATTGACCACCGGCATCGCCATGCTGGTCAAGTACGTCGGCAGCGCGGTGATGACGCTCTATCACGGCGGACAGGCCGCAATCGCATTGCTCGGCTTCGCGGGTGTGCACGTGGACAAGACTTTTCACGTCATCGCGCTCTATCTGGGGATAGCCTTGCTGATTCTCGGCGCTCTCGTGCGAAGTGTCAGATTTGCCGCGCTCGCGATCCTCGTCGTCGAAAGCTGTTCACTTCTGTTCATCGTCGGGCTCATGATCCTGGGCGGTTCCGGAAGTCAACAAGCACAGATCGTTCCACCCACCTCCGGCCACGGGTTGTTACTCACCGCCCTGGCTGCCGTGTTCGCTCTCGCCGGATTCGAGAGCGCGGCCTTCTTCGGCCCCGAGGCCCGTCGCCCGCTGGTAACCGTCACCCGCACAGTCCTTCTCACTCCGATCATCTGTGGATCGCTCTTCATCTTCGCGGGCTGGGCCGCTTGGTCCGGGCGCAGTGACACCCTCGTCAACGCCTATCTCCACGGAACGGCGACGGGCGTGAGCCCCGGTGTCGTGATCGCGCTCAACGTCGGTCTGGGGTGCTCGTGGCTGGCGTCCTCGATGGCGTCGTCCAATGCTGCGTCACGCCTGGTCTATTCGTTCGGTGTCGAGCGCCTACTCCCCCGCCGGTTCGCCTCGGTTCACAGTGCCTTCCGTACGCCCTACTTCGCATTGACTACCGTGGTCTGCACCGTCCTGCTGGGCGGCGGAACCTTTGCCGTTCTCGGGCGCGGAGAAATCTTCGACGACGTTCGGCTGACTGTTCGCGGCGCCGTCATCGTGGCCTATGCACTGACGGCTATCGCATCCGTTGTCTTCCTGACACGGATCGGCGAGCACACTCCCGGCGTTCTCGCGGCCGCGTCGTGTGGCAGTGGTGCCGGCGCGATAGTCCTCGGTTACCTGGTTTATGCCAACACGATCGACCACGCGTACGTTGCACCGATCGCCGTACTCGTGATCCTGACCTCGGGCACACTCTGGCAGTTCTACCTGCGACGCCGAAGCCCCAAAAGTCTGCTGCACGTCGGCGCTTTCGACAGTCCCGAAACCGAGGACGTACTACCAGGAGCTGGGGTGTTCGCCACCGACGCAGCCGGAAACATCGTGCTGGTGGGCGAGCCGACTGCCGGCGCCCGCTGATGGTGGGCCGACCACGCGACCTCGGTGGGCACGAACCCCGAGCGGTTCAGCGCGCCCTTGCCCTCCTCGAGTCGGCGGCCAGGCTCGGATCGGGAGCCACCGCCAAGGACATTGCCGCCCTGGCCGACATCCCACCTGCCACTGCGTATCGGTTACTCAACATCCTTGTCGCCGACGGTTACCTGGTTCGGATCGCCGACCTCTCCGGCTTCGCACTAGGCCGACGCACCCGTGAATTAGCCGGGGCTGCCGCCGAACCCACACCCATCGACAATTCGGTGCTCCTCGAAGAACTCCGCGAACAGCTACGGTTCGGCGTCTACCTCGCGTCGTTTGCAGAAAACAGAATTCGGCTCGTCGATCGCGATCCCGACCACGAACTCAGTGGTGAACGGACACTGGTCACAGCCGTTCACGCGTCGGCTATCGGGAAGCTGCTCCTCGCCAACCGACCCGAATTGGCCGAGGCCCCACTGCGAAAGGTCACCGCACACACCATCACCGACGGCGACGCATTGGAACTCGAACTCTCGCGGATCCGGCGCGGTGAGCCCGCCCGAGAGGTAGACGAGATTCGTGTCGGACGTTCCGCCGTCGCCGTCCCGATCCACGACGCGGAAAGGTGTGTCGTCGGCGCCTTGGCTGCGATAGGTCCGACCGGCAGACTTTCCGTCGACGACGCAGACCTGGTGGCACTGCTGCGGGAGTACGCGGAACGCATCGTTGCACCGACGATGTCGAAGGCAAGCTGAAAGTCAGAGGCCGAACACACGTTTGGCAAAGCCGAGATGCTCGTCGGCCCAGCCGATGACGCCGAGCGTGGAATCGAGATTCTGCGGCGGAGTGCGCACCAAGGTGTCGCGTCGGACGAGTCGGTCGAAATCGATCTGAGCGCGGTCGAACTGGACCCCTGCCGTGACCATGATGTTCGCCAGTTCTTGCGCCATCACCCCGTACGCGACTGTCGTGGGATGAACGCCGTCGAGCGAGAAGAGGCCGCCCGAAGCGCGGCCGCCGCGACCGTCGGCGGAGTAGAACAGCGAGTCCGGCACGGGTTGCAAGTCGGTCAGCGCCTTGGGAAGGGGGTACGGCGTCCACCATGACGGCCGCGCATTGACGTCGGTGACGTAGCGCCGTGAGGCCACGCGCTCGAGCAACCCGGCAATATCGCAGAGGTACCAGTCCTTCCCCACCCGACGGGCATTCGCGACGGCTTGCTCGATTCCGTCGTTGTACATGTCGATTGCGGTGTCGACGGCCCACGCCTGCGCGCCGGTGATGTGCTGATCGCGTTGTGGGTCGAAGTCGGTGTCGCGCACCCACGGTCGTGCGTAGTACGGGAAGTAGCGGGATCCGATTTCGATCTTCCCCCCGAGCCCGTGGGCGATCGGTGCGATGGTCACGTGTGGGACGGTGCAGAGGATGACGTGCTGGGCGTTGATCTTGCGGATCGCGGCCAGCACCTCGGCGTACTCCGACGCGAAGTGCTCAGGCCGCCACACCGTGTAGTCGCGCTTGCCGCCCGGATCACGGAAGTTGTTGCCGCTCCACTCGACTCGAAGTTCGGTGACGGTGCGGAGCGCGTTGTTGGCACCGAGGAAGACGATCAGAGTTTCGATGCCTTCCTTGCCCAACTCCGCTGCTGCGTCGAACGCGGTCATACGCTTCTCGGCGTCGGAGCCTCGCGGCAGAACTCGCAGTGCGGCGCGCTCGCCGTTGTTCTCGACGATCTGGCTGATCAAATCGTCGTGCGGTTGGTGAAGTGCATCCTCGCAGCACTGCGCCGTCTTGGTCAGAGCGTCACGAAGATCCCACCCGTACACCGAGAGGTTGTGGTTGATTGCCGAGAACGTCGGCGCTTCGCTGCCCGGTCCGCGTTCCCAGTAGTCCTCTACCTGATCCATGAACGCACGTGCAGCAAAGAGTGCGAGCGGAACCTCCCAGAGGTCGAGCCGTGGGCCGAAGCGCTCCTCGAGGGTGCGGAGCAACAGTTCGATGTTGAGCGGAAGCCCGCCCGGGCCGCCGTAACGGGGAAAGCGGAAATGGTCGAGCCGGCCCAGCTGGTGAGCAATGATCGCCGGATACGACAGATCGGTATTGAAGATCGCCCCGCTCTGGAATCCCTGCGACAGCGAATCGCCGATGACCACCAACCGGTGGGGAGCATCTCCCCCTGGCGGAACTACCGGAATCCCCACTGTGGGATCGAACTGCGGAACCCTTGGTCCGCCGGCGGCCGCGGCCACGACGTCGTCGGGAGTATCGGATGGAAGTTCCATGCCCACTCACCTCCGGAAAAGTCCAGCTGGTCAGCTTATCAGTGGTGGCTTACGCCGATCGGCATTGTCCTGCTCCGATTGCTTCTCGATCGACCTGACAACCTCGTCGGCCCACTGTTGATTTCGCCCGTCGAATTCCGCGCGGTCCCGACGCGCGATACCCCGCCCCACCAGGATGGCAATCGGAATGGAACACACGACCCATACGAGTAGTACGCCTCCGACAATCCACCACATAACCAGTAATTGTGCCCGATTCGACGACTGTTGTGCTCCAGGTCGAAACATCTGTCCGAATCGTGGCGGTCAATCCAGGTGAGCGCGCAGGTCAGAAACGATCTGCGTCGACGGTTTCACGGGCTTTGCGAACCTGATTCCAACCACGAGCGGCGATGCCGAAGGCAACAAGCGACATCAGATCCGAGACCGTCAGACCGTGTTCTCTGTTCAACGACCACAAGACCTGACCTTCCAGCGGTCCATTGAAGAACAGCCACGCCACCCCTGCACAGACGGTCACAACAACACTGGCTTTGGACGGCTTCATCAAACACACGGTGCTGGTCACGAACAACAAGTTCATGAAAACCAGACCGTAGAAAATTCCGATCATGCGACTCCCCCCGAAGTTCGTTCGTTCAGCCGCGGTTGAAGTTCAGGTACGCCTTCGACGGTGTCGGGCCGCGCTGGCCCTGGTATTTGGATCCGGCCTCGGAGCTTCCGTAGGGGAACTCTGCAGCGCTCGAGAGCTTGAGCAGGCAGAGCTGTCCGATCTTCATTCCCGGCCAGAGCGTGATCGGCAGGTTTGCGACATTGGACAGCTCCAGTGTGATGTGGCCGCTGAAACCCGGGTCGATGAAGCCGGCGGTGGAGTGCGTCAAAAGGCCCAGGCGCCCGAGGCTCGACTTACCTTCGAGACGGCCGGCGAGGTCGTTCGGCAGTGAGCACACTTCGAGAGTCGAACCGAGAACGAACTCGCCGGGATGAAGCACAAACGGCTCGCCCTCTGCCGGTTCGACCAGGCTGGTCAACTCGTCCTGGCGAAGTGCCGGGTCGATGTGCGTGTACCGCGTGTTGTTGAAAACCCGAAACAGACCGTCGAGGCGCACGTCGACGCTCGACGGTTGCACCATGGAGTCGTCGAAAGGGTCGATACCCAGACGTCCAACGGAGATTTCGGCACGGATGTCACGATCGGAGAGCAGCACAGGTAGAGGTTACCGGTTCTGCGGGCAGTGCCGGCCCATCGCCGGGGCGATCACACTGTGGTTACCGAACACGATGCGCGGGTTCTGGACTCCCACGGGAGAGCCCAGCCCCACCTATCTCAAGTTCTCCATCCCGAAAGGTGTTCCTGCGCAAAAATTTTGGGCAAATCATTTACCGAAGGCGCCGACTTCGACACGCCTGTGTTGATCAATGGCGGCCGGGGACACCGCCGCTTGAAAGCTCGTCTGATAATGTTCGGAAAGCACGTTGATCGGCGGTGAAAACACGTCCGGTCGGCTGCGACGCCGATGTAGTTCAATGGTAGAACATCAGCTTCCCAAGCTGAATACGCGGGTTCG
>NZ_JASHKY010000042.1:0-31445 GCF_030056935.1 Rhodococcus sp. IEGM 1302
CTTCGATGCGTACCCGCGCAAAGGCTGACGGCGACGACTGGATCCTCAACGGCTCCAAGTGCTGGATCACCAACGGCGGCAAGTCCACCTGGTACACCGTCATGGCTGTCACCGATCCCGACAAGGGCGCAAACGGCATCTCCTCTTTCATGGTCCACAAGGACGACGAGGGCTTTGTCGTCGGACCGAAGGAAAAGAAGCTCGGCATCAAGGGCTCCCCCACCGCTGAGCTGTACTTCGAGAACTGCCGCATCCCCGGCGACCGCATCATCGGCGAACCGGGCACCGGCTTCAAGACGGCACTCGAGACCCTCGACCACACGCGTCCCACCATCGGTGCTCAGGCTGTCGGCCTGGCCCAGGGCGCACTCGACGCGGCGCTGGCATACACCAAGGATCGCAAGCAGTTCGGCAAGTCCATCAGCGACTTCCAGGCTGTTCAGTTCATGCTCGCGGACATGGCGATGAAGGTCGAAGCCGCACGTCTGATGGTTTACACCTCCGCAGCACGCGCCGAGCGCGGCGAGAAGAACCTCGGCTTCATCTCCGCTGCGGCGAAGTGCTTCGCTTCGGACGTTGCCATGGAGGTCACCACCGACGCCGTGCAGCTGTTCGGTGGCGCCGGCTACACCACCGACTTCCCGGTCGAGCGCATGATGCGCGACGCCAAGATCACGCAGATCTACGAAGGCACCAACCAGATTCAGCGCGTCGTGATGTCGCGTGCGCTGTTGAAGTAAGGCACTTCGCGCCCCTGTGCGCCTTTCTGGTAGTTCTGACTACCGGAACGGCGCACAGGGGCTTGCCCCTAATTTTTGAGGAGAATCGTGGAACTCGTAGGCGTAATCGGCGGCGGCACCATGGGTGCCGGCATTGCCGAAGTTTGTGCAAAAGCCGGTAGCTCGGTACTGGTGCTCGAAACCAAAGAAGAATTTGCCGCCGCTGCTCGCGAACGGATCGCCAAGTCGATCAACCGCGGCGTCGCCAAGGGCAAGATCACCCAGGAAGAAGCCGACGCCGCGATCGCACGCGTCCGCGTCACCTTGGACATGGAAGAGTTCGCCGATCGCGATCTGGTGATCGAAGCTGCTCCCGAGATCGAAGCTCTCAAGTACGAGATCTTCGGCAAGCTCGACAAGATCGTCAAGCCTGCAGGCATTCTGGCGACCAACACGTCGTCGATCCCCGTCATCAAGATCGCCAAGGCCACCTCGCGCCCCGGCCAGGTTGTCGGCGTTCACTTCTTCAACCCCGTGCCGGTCATGCCGCTCGTGGAGATCGTGGTCAGCCTGACGACGTCCGAAGAGACCGTTCTCGCCGTCACCGACTACGCCAAGAACACCTTGCGTAAGAAGACGGTTCGCGCGGGCGACCGTTCGGGCTTCATCGTCAACGCTCTGCTCATCCCGTACCTGTGCCAGGCTGTCCGGATGCTCGAATCCGGCTACGCCACAGCAGAAGACATCGACGAGGCCATGAAGGGCGGCTGCGGCTACCCGATGGGCCCGCTGACGCTGCTCGACACCGTCGGTCTCGACATTGCCCTCGCAGCGGCAGAGTCCCTGTACGCGGAATTCGCAGAACCGCACTACGCTCCGCCGGCGCTGCTTCGCCGCATGGTCGACGCCGGTCGCCTCGGCAAGAAGACCGGTCGCGGCTTCTACGAATACGCCTGAGTCCGACCGCTTCACTCTTCCGGCCCCTCACCTGTTGCAGGTGAGGGGCCGGAGTTGTTTTCGGGCAGATCTAGCCGAATCCATTGACAAATTCGCGCGGCGCAGCAAAAGTCATCATTTGACAACAACCGTTGTCACATGAACGCAGGCGGAGGGTCAACCAGATGAGCAGCGATCCGGACACCGATACTCGTCGGCCTAAGCCCCAGGCGCGACCAGAGCCCCGGGAACTACGAGCCGATCCGATCGGCCCCGGTTCCCTGACGTGGACACACTTCGGCGACGTTCGCGGTCTGCTGTATCTCGGACGCGCAGGCACGCTGCAGAACATGCATCCCGCGGTAAGTGGAGCGCTGCAGGATCATTCGAATTTTTTCGACAACCCGCTCGACCGCCTGTTCCGCTCACTGCCGCCCATCTACGGCGTCGTGTACGACCGGACCGAAGAGGGCACAGGCACGCTCGTTCGCAACTTCCACACCGATCTCAAAGGAATCGACGAAACCGGCGGGCGTTACCACGCCCTCGCTCCTGACACTTTCTGGTGGACACACGTCACGTTCTTCGAGGTGATACTCGATTTCAACGAGCGATTCGCGTACAAGAAGTTCACGGCGGAGCAGAAGGACCAGCTTGTCCGTGAGGCCGTAACCTGGTGGCGCTGTTACGGACTCACCGACCGACCGGCTTTCGACGACTACGCCAGCTTCCGCACGTACTGGGAAGACATGCTCGACAACCACCTGATCAACACCCACACCACAAAATGGTCGACGCGCATCGCCGAGCACGACATCGCACCGGCTCCGAAGGTTCCGACGTGGCTGTGGCGTCTGACCTCACGCCCCACGATGGCCGTGGCGAACTGGATCGGCAAGGCACTGATGCCGGAGAAGGCGCGCGAAACTCTCGGATGGGAATGGACGCCGCGCGACGAACGGATGTACTTCTGGTTCGCCCGCTTCCTGGCACTGACCGATCGGTTCTGGCATCTACTTCCCCTACGTCTGCAGTACGCACCGCGCGCGTACTCGGGTATCCGCGCACAGGGTCTTTGAGCCTGCATCGGTAGGCTGGCGAGCGTGCCAGCCCAACTCCCTTCCGATGCGACCAGTGTCCGCGTGGACAGCTGGACGTGGGCGGTTCGGCTGTTCAAGACACGCTCGCAGGCGGCGACCGCCTGCCGATCGGGACACGTTCGGGTCAACGGAACGTCGACAAAAGCGGCTCAGCAGGTGAAAGCCGGCGACGAGGTGCGGGTGCGTGTATCCGGCATCGAACGCATTGTCGTCGTGGTCAAGCCGATCACGAAACGAGTCAGCGCCGTACTGGCCGCCGATTGCCTGCAGGATAATTCACCACCCCCACCGCCTCCCGAACTGATCGCGTCCATCCCGCGACGTGATCGCGGCGCCGGCAGACCGACCAAACGCGAGCGACGCGACCTCGAGAAGTTGCGCGGCCTCGAGCCGTAATCGCTACCTCGAAACAGGCTGACGCAGAACCGTCTTCAGTTTCTCGGGCGGCGTCCGGCGAGCGTCGCTGAGGTAGATCTCGTGATGATCGCCGTTGAAGCTCAGGCCGTTCGACGGGATGAACGTGTTGTGCAGCCGGTCCAGGGTGGGAGCTTCGTCGTCGTACGAGCCGACGTGAAGAATCTGGACGGACAGACCTTCCTCCAACTCGAGAAACCTGACCTTGTCGAGAGCGGCAATCTCCTTCTTGGCCCGCACTGCCTTGGCCCGGACTGCGTCAATCGACGCAGACAGTTCGGTCTCCGTGATCCACTCCGGTTGCGAGATCATCATCGTCCAATCCCACGACGACTTGTCCCGCGTCACGAACACCTCGGGGTCATCTGCCCGCCACAACCCTTCCAGCGGGCCCACGACGAAGTCGCGATCCAGTTCCTTCTTGCTCGCGAATTTGGTCGCGTAGGACACCGAATACAGCGCTTCGAGCGCCTCGGAGTACTCGGTGGCAGTGTTGGGATCACCGTGACCGTCGACGGCGAAGTAGCCGAAGCGCGGGACGGTCACGAGGGCAAAATCGCGGCGCCCGGGGGAATAGAGATCCTTGTATGCCTTCTTGACGTCGTACTTCTCCATGCGCCACCCACCTGATCACTGGCCGAGTTTCAACGTTCGGAAACCTATCCGAGAACACCGACATTCCGATAGCGGACCACCGTCCCCTTGTTAATAGACCAGTGGACCTTTACTCTGGACGGGGTGACTACACCCCAGGCGACCGACGTCGCTCGAGTTCCGCGCCGCAGACCGTTGCGGATCGTTGCCATATCCGCGATTGTCGCGTCGATCTTGGCTCTGTTGTTCGTGTACCCGTGGTGGAGCTTGTTCGTCCGGCCGGACTGGCCGACAGCGGTGGCAGTTTTCGGCACCGTTCTATTTGCCGCCCTCCTGATCACCCTGCCTGCCACCATGATGCTCAGCCACGGACACACTGACCGCGATCCAGTTCGCCTGGTCGGCGACGCCCTCCTCGGAATCATCTGGGTCGTGTTCGTGTGGACCCTGCTCGGTGAAGTCCTGAGGCTCGGACTGCTCGTCGGCGGCGTGGATGACCCGCTTCGATCGAGGATCGTCGCCGTTGCGGCACTGATCACCTCGGCCGTTCTGCTGATCTGGGGCTATCGGGAAGCCATGAGACTGCCACGGATCAAGCACGTCGACGTCACCATCCCTCGCCTCGGAGCGGGAATGGACAAGCTTCGGGTAGTCGCAATTACCGACACCCATTTCGGGCCGATCAATCGCGAGAAGTGGTCCGAGCGCGTGATCGCGGCAGTCAACGAACTCGACGCCGACATCGTGGCCCACGTCGGCGACATTGCCGACGGAACGGTAGAGCAGCGCCTCGGCCAAGCCACCCCACTCGCGTCGGTGGAAGCCAGACTCGCTCGTGTCTACGTCACCGGGAATCACGAGTACTTCCACGAGGCTCAGGAGTGGCTCGACTACATGACCTCGATCGGCTGGGATGCCCTGCACAACCGGCACCTCGTCGTCACCAAGGGCGGCGACAACCTGGTCATCGCCGGAGTCGACGACGCCACCGCTCTGGGATCGAAGCTCGACGGTCACGGCGCGAACTTCGATATGGCCTTTGCCGGCACCGACCCCGATTTGCCGATCCTGATGCTCGCCCATCAACCGAAGCAGGTAACTCAGTCCGCTTCCGCGGGAGTGGATCTGCAGCTCGCCGGTCATACCCACGGCGGACAGATCTGGCCGTTCAACCTTCTGGTCAAACTCGATCAACCGTCGGTGCACGGGCTCACTCGTCACGGCGACCGCACGCAGTTGTACACAAGCCGCGGAACCGGGTTCTGGGGTCCACCATTCCGAGTGTTCGCACCGAGCGAGATCTCCGTCCTGACGCTGCACAGCGCCTGAACGTGCTCAGCTCGTTCGGGTTGCCGCTCGCGCCGACAGCCCGACGAGCTGATTGATCAGACCTTCACGTAGGCCGGTTGCGAACATGTCGGCAGCAGGGAGCGCCTGCATCTCGTTCAGTACGACGACCATGGATTCGGCAGGCTCGGCAGTCGGCCACAAGCCTGCAACAATCACCAGGGTCACCTTGGCGAATTGAGCGACGTCGCCCTCCGAGAGATGGGGCAGTTGCGAATGAACCAGCGACGCAAACCTTCCCGAGTTGACCGTCGCCCGCCTCTTGAAGTCACGGGCGAAGTCGACGGAGATGTTTCTTTCGAGGACACCGGCCATGACGCTCATCAACTCGCACAGCAACCGCTGTGAGACAAGCGATTCCGCAACCGCGGATGCCACATGAATTTCAGCGGCAAACGGTGAGTCGTCACTGGTCGGAGTCAACGACTCGGACAACCCGTCCAGCCACGCTACCCAGTTCTCGTCGAGCACTTCGAGAAAGATGGCCTCGCGACTGTCGAAGTAGCGAAGCACGTTGGACTTCGCCAGTCCGACGCTCTCACTGAGCTCACGCAGGCTGATGTCGGCGACGGGCCTGGACCCGAGCATCGCGCGGGCCGCATCGAGAATCGCGCACCGACGCGCTTCAATCTGCTCAGGCCTGCGCGCGCGCTGAAATCCGTGGGTCGCCACCATCACGCAAGATTATCAGACCATCGTTCTATTGTTTGCTGTACTGCGGGTCAATTGTCCGAAGGTGCATGCTGCGCCACGACTCCCCTCGACGCCAGTTCGCGACGCAGCGAATCGGTATCGACGGACGCGAGATCGACTCGGTGCGTGCGGGTGGCCAAGGCTCGGACTTCCTCGGACAGGTCCGCCACCTGCTTACGCGTCGCGGCCTGGGATGCCTCGTCCTGTTCCGCCACGCGCTCGACCAACCAGGAAGCGAGTGTGGCAGTCACGATGCCCAGCAACGCAATTCCGCCGATCATCAATGCTCCGGCGATCATGCGCCCGGTCGTGGTAACGGGCGCCATGTCTCCGTAACCGACGGTCGTGACCGTCTCCATCGCCCACCACAATGCCGTTCCGTACGACGTGATGGCAGCGCCCTGCGCGTGACGCTCGGCATCGAGCATGGCCAGCGCCGCGACACCGATCAGCAAGGCCGTGGCACCAGTGGCGTAAATAACCACCCGTCCACGCAAGCTTTGCCCGCTCGAGCGGTGAACTATCGCAAGCAGTGTGACCAACCGAAGTAGGCGCAGCGGACGCAGCATGGGCAACACCACCATCGCCAAGTCCAAGAGATGCCTGACGAACCAGCGACCGCGGGCAGGTGCCAACCACAGGCGAACTGCGTAGTCGACGGCAAAAACGACCCACGCAGCCCACATCGTCCATTCGGTCAGACGACGTGGAAGGCCCGTCGGTTGCGCCAGCACTTGGTACGCGTACGCCACCAAGAACAGGCAGGCCGCAGCGGTCAACGGGATGTCGATGGCTAGCTGCCATTTCTCCAACGTCCACGCAGCGCGGCGGTGCGCCGACTTCGTCGATTCGTTCATCCGAGAAGTCTGACACCACCGCTACCTAGTGCCCGGCAGAACCGACTCAGATCCGAGTGTGCGTCAAGATGTTGAGCGCCGTGGGAACTGCCTCGATCGTGATGGGCAACGGCCCCACCCGATCGCCGTCCGCGTAGGCGATGATGCCCTCGGAGACCAACCGCACCTTCTTCGACCGATACGTCTGCACCGCATCCAAGGAGACGTGAGTTCCCTTGTACACCCGCGGAAACAGGCGCACCAGACGCAACCTCGAACCGTGCCCGACGACGGTCAGATCCAGCAACCCATCAGACTTCGACGCGCCCGGAGTGATGAGCATGCCGCCACCGTACGAGCGGCCGTTGCCGACAGCCACGAGCGTCGCGTCCACCGTGATGACCTCGTCGTCGAGTTCGATCCGGTACGGCAGCGGCTTCATCTTCGCCAACTCGGCGAGCATCGCCAAGTTGTAGCGCATCGGTCCCTTGGGCCACGACATCCGATTGGCCCGTTCACTGACCAGCGAATCGAATCCGCTCGCGATGATCGTTCCCGACCAGACGACGGAACCGTCGGCCAGCGTGATCTTCGCCAGGTCGGACTGCTGCACGACGCCGTCGGCGATCACATCGGCGGCTGCCTCGGGATCGCCTGTGGGAATGCCGAACTCACGGGCGTGATCGTTACCGGTGCCCGCCGGGATGAGCCCGATAGGAGTATCGGTCAACGCGGCAGCCTGCAATCCGATGCTGATGGCACCGTCACCGCCGACCACCACCAGCGCGTCGGTACCCTCCTCGATCGCACGACGGGCCAATTTCTTGGCGTCGTCGGCGTCGGTTCCGATGATCTCGGTGACGGCAACTCCCCGAGCGCGCAGTCGCGCAACACCTTTGCGTCCTGCCGCAGGCGCGTGACCATGTCCCGCCATCGGATTGATCAGGACGGTAACCTTCTCGATCTGACTGCGGGTTTCGGTCACGGAATCAGCTTTCCAGGATTGAGGATGCCGGCAGGGTCCACTGCATTCTTCACTGCGCGAAGGATGTTCGCGCCCAGTTCACCGATCTCGTCCTTCATCCATGGGCGGTGATCGGCGCCGACAGCGTGGTGATGGGTGATCGTGCCACCGGCGGCGATGATCGCATCGCCAGCGGCAGTTTTCGCCTTGTGCCACTGAGCGATCGGATCCTCGGTCTGCGCGCTGACCACGGTGAAGTACAGCGAAGCACCGGTCTTGTAGGTGTGCGAAATGTGGCACATCACGAGCGGCTGAGTCCCCTGCTCGACGAGAGCCTTGGTCAGCGCCTCGGTGACCGAGGAGCGCAGGTTCGCGAGGTTACCCCAGGTGGTTGCCGTCTCGAGGGTTTCACACAGCGCACCGACATCGAGGAGAGCGTCACGCAGATACGGCGCATCGAATCGCCCGTGTTCCCAGCTGTTTCCGGGCTCCTCACCGAGCGACGTGCCGCCGTGAGCGGTGAGAATTGCTCGGGCCTCCGCCATCCGTTCAGCGGTGTGCGAAGCGGTGCCCTCGTAGGTAGTGATGCCGAGGCAACCACCGGTGAAGGCGTTCTCGCCGATCTTGTCGGTGGTCGCCAGATTCACGCCACTCTCGGCCTCGTCGGACAACCGCAATACTGTCGGAGCCGATCCTTCCTGGACCAGCTCACGCAATGCTGCTGCGCCGGTGGCGAAGTCGGGGAAGCTCCACCCTTCGCGCACGGTGGTCTCGGGCAGACGGTGAACCCGCACACGCACGTGCGTGATGACGCCGAAGGTGCCCTCGGAGCCGACAAAGAGCTCACCCAGATCGGGGCCTGCGGCGGATGCCGGCGCACGCCCGGTCTCGATCACACCACTCGGAGTGACAACAGTGAGGCCCTGGACCATGTCCTCGAAGCGCCCGTATCCAGCCGACGCCTGCCCCGAAGACCGGGTTGCGGCAAACCCGCCCAGAGTGGCGAACAGGAAGCTCTGCGGGAAGTGCCCGACCGAGAAACCGTGCTCACGCAGAAGCTCCTCGGCCCGTGGGCCGGTAGTTCCGCCGCCGAACGTCGCAATGCCCGATTCCTCGTCCAACCCGACAAGCTGATCGAACCTGCGCAGATCGAGAGAAAGAACTGCGTCGAACCCGTCACGAATGGGATCGAGCCCGCCGACGACGCTGGTGCCACCACCGAACGGGACCACTGCGATCCGGTTGGCAGAGCAGTATCGGAGAACCTGCTCGACCTCTGCGTCTGTCCCTGGAGTGACGACTGCGTCCGGTGCGTCCTGCGGCTCGACGCTACGACGGCGAAGCAGATCCGGGGTGCTCTTGCCACCGGCCCGAAGGATTCGATCGGAATCCTTGGTACTGACGTACTCGGCCCCGACCAGCCCGGACAGCGCTTCGACATGCGACTGGGCCATAGCGGACGGAGCCACCTGGACGTCTTCGATGGCGAGACGCGATCGAGTCGGTGCGGAGACACCGAGAAATCCGGTCAACAATGATGTGACTGCGTCCGACAGTTCACGCTTCTTGGCCGGATCGCCCCAGGCGTCCCACTGCATCGGCGGTTGCAAGGCAGACTTTTCGGTGCTCATAGACACTAGTGTTACATATTTGTGTGATGTGTAAACATCCCGGTGGATCAATCCATCCATCAACCCATCGTCTTGGAACCGTCGATGGCTTCGCGAAGCATGTCCGCGTGGCCCGCATGCTGGGCCGTCTCGGCGATGATGTGCAGCAATGCGCGCCGCGCTGACCAGCGAGCTCCCGCTTCGAACCACGGCGCCGACGGCAGTGGATGCGAGATGTCGAGGCTGTCCAGCGAGGCCACCAACTCGTCGGTCCTGGCCGCGATCCCCTCGTACTCGGAAACGATGCCTGCCAAGGTTTCACCCTCGACCATGGCGAATTCGTTCGCCCGTTCCTGTTGCATCTCTTCCGACCACTGGGTCGGGTCGAAGTCCCCACCAAGTCCGGCCGGCCCTTCCAGAATGAAGTCGACCCATCCCTTTTCCGCCTGACCCACATGCTTGATCAATCCGCCGAGGCACAGTTCACTCACGGTCGGCCTCGAAGCGGCCTGCTCGTCGGTGAGGTCCTTGACGGTGAAGAGAAGGAATTCACGATGCCGACGCAGGCTCTGGAGGAGATCCGCGCGCTCGCCGGTGACGGTGGTGATCGGTGCGTTCATGATGTTTTCCTTCGCTCGTGGGTTCGTGCCCTGTGAGAACTACGTTAGACGTTATTGCGGACAGAAACGGTCCTCATTAGAAAACGATCAAGAAAAAACTCCCGGCACCCACCGATGAAGGTGAGTGCCGGGAGTTCGAGCGAGCTAGACGAGATCAGACTGTGCGGGCCAAACGATCGGCCAGCAGGCGCGTGAAGTGCGCCGGATCGCTCAGCTCGCCGCCCTCGGCAAGCAACGCCATGCCGTAGAGCAACTGAGCCGTCTCCGTCAGGTTCTCTGCATTGTCATTGGCGGCCTGCGCCTCCCGCAGACCCGAGACAAGCGGATGCTCCGGGTTGAGCTCGAGAATGCGCTTGCTGTGTGGAACAGGCTGACCCGAAGCCTTGTACATCTTCTCGAGCGTCGGAGACATGCTGAACGCGTCGCCGACGATGCAGGCAGCCGACGTGGTCAGGCGCGTCGAGAGACGCGTTTCCTTGATGTCGTCGGACAGGGTTTCGGTCAGCCACGTCAGCAGCTCGCCGAATTCCTTCTCCTTCTCTTCGCGCTCGGCCTCGGCCGCCTTCTTCTCGTCCTCGGTGTCGAGGTCGACCTCGCCCTTGGCGATCGACTGGAAGGTCTTGCCGTCGAAGTCCGAGACAGCGTCGACCCACATCTCGTCCACCGGGTCGGTGAGAACCAGAACCTCGAGGCCCTTGGCCTTGAAAGCCTCCATGTGCGGAGAGCTTTCGATCAGGTGACGAGATTCGCCCGTCATGAAGTAGATCTGTTCCTGACCGTCCTTCATGCGCTCCACGTACTCGGCGAGAGTGGTCACGCCCTCTTCGCTGTTGGTCGAGGCGAAGGACGAGATGTCGAGCAGCGTCTTGCGGTTGTCGGCATCGGCCATCAGGCCTTCCTTGAGCGCGCGTCCGAACTCGGTCCAGAAGGTCGAGTACTTCTCGGGCTCGTTCGCCTTCATGTCCTTGATGGTCGAGAGGACCTTCTTGGTCAGACGACGACGGATGGCAGCGATCTGCCGGTCCTGCTGCAGAATTTCACGAGAGACGTTGAGCGAGAGGTCTTGTGCGTCGACCACGCCCTTGACGAAGCGCAGGTAATCGGGCACCAACTCTTCGCAGTCGTCCATGATGAAGACGCGCTTGACGTAGAGGTGGATGCCGGCCTTGCGCTCACGCATGAACAGATCGAACGGTGCCGTCGACGGAATGAACAGCAGCGCTTGGTATTCGAAAGTACCTTCGGCCTTCATCGGGATGACCTCGAGAGGCTCGTCCCAGGCGTGGCTGACGTGCTTGTAGAACTCCTTGTACTCCTCCTCGGACACCTCGTCCTTGGAGCGAGTCCACAGCGCCTTCATCGAGTTGATCGTCTCGGTCTCGATGGTGACCTCGGGCTCCTCGCCCTCGGCCGGCGTCGACGTACGAGCGACATCCATGCGGATGGGCCACGCGATGAAGTCGGAGTACTTCTTGACCAGTTCCTTGATCTTCCATTCCGACGTGTAGTCGTGCAGGCCGTTCTCGGAATCCTCGGGCATCAGGTGCAGGGTCACGGAGCTACCCTGCGGTGCCTCGTTCACATGCTCGAGCGTGTACGTGCCTTCGCCGGTCGATTCCCAGCGCGTCGCGTGATCTTCACCGGCGCGGCGGGTCAGCAGCGTGACCTTGTCCGCGACCATGAACGTGGAGTAGAAGCCGATGCCGAACTGACCGATCAGTTCTTCGGATGCCGCTGCATCCTTGGCTTCCTTGAGCTTGCGACGGACCTCGGCGGTGCCGGACTTGGCGAGCGTGCCGATCAGGTCGACGACCTCGTCACGCGACATGCCGATGCCGTTGTCGCGGATGGTCAGGGTGCGTGCTGCCTTGTCGATGTCGATCTCGATATGCAGATCGGAGACGTCGACGTTGAGGTCTTTGTCCTGGTAAGACTCGAGGCGGAGCTTGTCCAGCGCGTCCGAAGCGTTGGAGATCAACTCACGAAGGAAGCTGTCCTTGTTCGTATAGATTGAATGAACCATCAGATCCAGCAGCTGACGTGTTTCTGCTTGGAACTCGAGCTGCTCGGTATGCGCGGTCACTTCGATCCCTTTCTCTTCTCGGACTGATCACAGGAATTTTACTTGACCGCGAATACCGCGGGTCGGCCCCCGCACAGACAAGGGAGGCCACGCGACCTGCGCGTGACCTCCCGTTATCTTCACCACCGATCTACTCGGTGACGTTCACCATCGAATAGTTCGAGACGCCGGCGGCCAGCACCCTGAGGTGATCGTCAGATGCGCCCAAAGTGTGTTCGATGGCCACCAGCCGCGAGACGTAGTGCCCGACCGGATACTCGGCTGTCATACCGATACCACCGTGCATCTGAATTGCTTCCTGACCGATCTGATGCGCGGCACGACCGACAGCCAGCTTCGCTCGCGACGCGATCGTCGGATCGATCACTCTGTCGGCGATGGCCATGGTGGCGTACAGACTCATGCTGCTCGCCAGTTCGAGCGCCACGTACATGTCGGCCGCACGATGAGTCAGCGTCTGGAACTTTGCGAGCGGAACACCGAACTGCTTGCGCTGCTTCAGGTAATCCGTCGTCAGTCGCAGTGCCTCGGTCATGATTCCGATCGCCTCGGCGCACAGAGCTGCCTGCGCCCGAACCTCTGCTTCGACGATCGCCTCCGTGACATCGCCGCCCTCACCAAGCTGTTCGGCCGCGGCATCGGTGAACGTGAACTGCGCACCGCGACGGCCGTCGTGAGTTGCGTATTTGCTCCATGAGACACCCGCGCTTTCCGCATCTACCAGAAAGAGCCCGGTGCCCCCGTCTGGAAGTGCGGCGCTGACGATCACGACGTGCGCGCTGTCGCCCTGCAGGACCGGGTTCTTGACGCCGGTGATAGTCCACCCCGATCCCGATCCCGACTGCGACGCCGTGGTCGTGACGGTGGCGACCGGCCAGCGCGTGCCGGGTTCCGTATGCGCGAAGGCCGACAGAGTGGTCCCGTCGCTGAGCGCCGGCAGGAGCCGCGCCCGCTGATCTGCCGAACCGACAGCCGCGATCAAACCGCCGGGGATCAGAACACCACCCAAGTACGGCTCGGGTGCAAGCGCACGGCCCAGTTCGGTCATCACGACCATGGTCTCGACCGGTCCAGCGCCCATTCCGCCGTCAGCCTCCGCGAACGGCAGGCCGAGCAGCCCGAGCTCCGCGAACTGCTTCCACACCGCGGCATTCCATCCCTCGTCAGTAGCCGAGGTGGCGTTACGCTTCTCCGCGTCGTAGCTGCGGTTGAGCAATTCACGCGTCGTGTCGCGAAGCATCGTCTGCTCGTCGTCGAGTTCGAAATTCATGTCAGATGCTCACAATCCGAGAATCGAGGAGGCAATGATGGAGCGCTGCACCTCACTTGATCCGCTGTAGATGGAAACCTTCCGGTAGTTCAGGTAGCGCGGCGCCGCTTGCTGCGCCCACTCCGGCGAGTCGATCTCGACCGTATTCACCGGCAACGAGTCCGGACCCGCAACATCCATCAGCAATTCCGTTGCTGCCTGCTGCAATTCGGAGCCGCGGAGCTTGAGCAGCGAGGACGCCGGGTTCGGCTTGCCGTCTGCCGAACTCGCCACAACTCGCAGTTGAGTCAGATCCAGCGCAAGCAAATCGTTTTCCAGCTCAGCCAACCGAGCCGCGAACAACGGATCATCGAGGAGGGTGCCGGTTCCAACGCGAACTTCCCGCGCCTTCTCTTTTGCCGTGGCGACAAGAGTTTTGGAGAACCCGACCCGCGTGACGCCCGTGCGTTCGTTGCCGAGCAGGAACTTGGCGTAGTCCCAGCCTTTGTTCTCTTCGCCGACAAGATTCTCCGCAGGGACGCGGACGTTGTCGAAGAACACCTCGTTGACCTCGACGCTGCCGTCGATCAGTTTGATGGGGCGAACCGTGATGCCGGGAGTTGCCAGATCGATGAGCAAGAACGAAATTCCGGCCTGCCGCTTCTGAGCACTGGCATCTGTACGAACCAGACAGAAGATCCACTCGGCGTGCTGCGCGAGAGTAGTCCACGTCTTCTGACCATTGACGATGTAGTCTGCGCCGTCACGAACAGCGGCTGTCTTGAGTGAAGCGAGATCCGAACCGGCTTCGGGTTCCGAAAAACCCTGGCACCACCAGATATCGGCGTTGGCCGTAGCGGGGAGAAATTTCTCCTTCTGCTCCTGCGAACCGAAGGCAGCGATAACGGGCCCAACCATGCTCACGTTGAACGGCAACGGGTTGGGTACCGACGCCAACTGCATTTCCTCGGAATAGATGTGGCGCTGAACCGGAGTCCAGTCCTTGCCACCCCATTCGACCGGCCAGTGTGGAACCGCCAACCCGTGTGCGTTCAGAATCTGTTGACCCGCAACGATGTCCTCACGAGTCAGCTTTCCGAATCCGGCTGCACGTGCTCGAAGTTCGGGCGAGAATTCGGTGGTGAAGAACTTTCGCATCTCCTCGCGGAACGCAACTTCCTCAGTGGTCAGTTCGAGATTCATGTGGAGTCTGCTTTCTTCTGGCAGGGTTTCAGAACAAGATTCGCGCGACGGTCTGCGCAACGACGGCAGGTTTGCCCACGCCTTCGATCTCGACGGTGTTGGTGATCTGACTCTGTAGTGAACCGTTCGGCAATTCTTCGATTGCGGAGAGCACTGCGGTATTTCGAACCTTGGCCCCGACTGGCACCGGACTCGGGAATCGAACCTTGTCGGACCCGTAGTTGACGACCATTTTCGCGCCGTCGATGCGATACACGGACTTCGACAGAAGCGGCAGGAGCGAGAGAGTCAGATACCCGTGGGCAATCGGACCACCGAAAGGTGATTCACGCTTTGCCCTTTCGTCGTCGACGTGAATCCACTGATGGTCACCGGTCGCGTCGGCAAATTGATGGACCATCTCGCGGGTGACCTCGACCCACTCGCTCGAGCCCAGCGTTTCACCGACCGCCCCCAGGAGATCGGACTTGTTCTCGAACACCCGTGTCATCTGATCCTCCACGTTCCCGAACACTGTTAGGTTAATTGGATAATAAACTCACAGTGTAAGGTTGTCCAGTACTTTCAGACGAAAGGGTTCTGGGCGATGGCGCGACCGCGGGTTCCACTACTGAGTAAGCCGATCATCAGGGACACCGCCCTGAAACTGGTGGACGAGCACGGTTTGACCGACTTCTCGATGCGCAAACTCGCCACTGTTCTCGGCGTACAGGCACCGTCGCTGTACAGCCATTACGCCAACAAGGACGAGTTACTCGACGACGTCGCGAACGTCATCATGGAGTCCGTCGACGTGAGCGGCTTCGACTCCGACGATTGGCGCGGCGCGCTACGCACGTGGGCGCGGTCCTACCACGCCGCCCTGGGCAAGCATCCCAATATCGTTCCCTACTTGGCCTACGGTCCGAGCGTCAGGCCCATCGCCCTCGATCGCGCGAACGCCATCCATGGCGGACTGGTGCGCGCCGGATGGCCACAGCGCACGGCAACACTGATCGGCGCTTCCGTCAAGTACGTGGTCATGGGTGCTGCGACGGCGACGTTCTCCGGCGGATTCGTGGACGATCCTGCGATCTACGCCGAGCGTTACCCGCACCTCACGCGAGCACATCTGTTGCGTGAGCGTGCTGCGGAAATCGACGGTGCCAGTTTCGAACTCGCGCTGGAATCCCTACTGGACGGACTGGAAGCCAAATACGCACTGCTGCAGAGAACTACAGAGCAACCTCCTCGAAACTGAGGGTTGTTACCGTCGATCAAGCGCGCCGAGCATCGCGACGAAGGCCGCCTGACGATCCCCCAGAGCGGCGAAGAATTCCCGGTCCGAAGATTCCACCGCGCGGTTCGCCCTGCCGGCCAAGGCCGCACCCACCGGCGTGACGGCAAGCGAGCGAGCACGAGCATCGGTCGGATGTGGACGTCGTTCGACAAACCCCTTGGATTCGAGGGTCCGAATCACCTGTGACGTCATCATCGCGTCGGTGCGCGCGTACTCGGCAAGACCGCGTTGAGTTATCGGCGTCTCTGCATCCAGCCAGGTCAGTGCTGCGAGCAGAACGAACTGCACGTGGGTCAGGTCGAAAGGTCGCAGCGCCGCGCGAATCGAGGCTTGCCAAGCATTGGTGACACGCCACAACATCAGACCGGGACTCTCGTCCGCGTCCTCGAAGTCGGTTTCCAGTTTCTTCGCCACAGCGCCAGTGTGTCAGCTCGTCGTCGAACGCAGAACCTCGACGTCGTTGTCATCCAACGGAATCAAGCCACGCCGGAGTTGATACCCCCAATTCGGTGCCGAGGTCAGCGCCAATCGACTCCGCACATCGCCGAGTGGAACGGGCGTGAACTGCTCGTATCGCACTCGACGCCGAAACGGCTTGAAGCACCCCTCGTCCGCCTGCCAGATCTCACCCTCTTCGATCACACCGAGAGCTGTGAACTCGCGCAACGGATCTCGATCACCAATGGACTCGACCGGCGAATAGTAGACCAGCACGTCACCTGCTTTCATCCGTGCCAATCCGGCTCTCTTTCCGTGCCCGATCTGTGCGATACCGAGATCCACTGCGCGACGCACATGTTCGGCGGACACAACTCCCAACCATGCGTTCATCGCCGACCACCTGGCGAACCGCTCACAATCTCAATCATGGATTTAGTATGCGCGCTTATTATCTCGCTCGCAACAGATCAAGTCTTGAACGTGTTCAACTTTGGGGCGTACGCTGCACTTGAACATGTTCAAAGAAGGAGTGTCGATGAGTAGTCGCGGGATCGAGACCAGGGAAAAGCTGGTGGAAACAGCATTGCGGCTCTTCCGCGACGAGGGCTTCGCAGCGACGACCATGCGCAAGATCGCAAATGAGGCAGAGGTCTCGCTCGGGAACGCCTACTACTACTTCGCCAGTAAAGACGAACTGGTTCACGAGCTGTATCTCGTCATCCAACGCGATCACCGCGCGCGGGCGCTTCCACTCCTTCGCGAAGGTGGGTCACTGACAGAAAATCTCAGGATTGTTCTGCACACCGGACTCGATGTCATGGGGCCCTATCACGGCTTCGGCAGCACGTTTCTGCACGTTGCCCTGCCCACCACATCACAGTCCAGCCCGTTCTCGGCCGAGTCGACCGATGCGAGATCGATGGCCGTCGATCTGATGCGTGAAGCACTGGCGGCGTCGAAGCAGAAGACGCCGGCGTCATTGGAGACCCAGCTCCCCACGCTCTTGTGGCTCAGCTATCTGGGCGTGACGCTGCACTGGGTCACCGACGCGTCTCCGGGGCAAACTCGTACCCGATCCCTCGTCGACGGCCTGGTACCGATCATCGCGAAAGCGCTCACCCTCGCCCGGCTGCCAGTGGCACGAGGTCTGGTCGGCGATGTCGCCGCCCTGATGACAAAAGTCGTTTCTGCAGAGGGGAACACAAAACCATGAAGACCGTTGTTGTCTGTGGTGCGTCGGGTTACGTAGGCCAACACCTTCTTCGAACGCTCGAATCCAACGGGGTCGACGTTCGGACGATCGGCCGGGGAGGAACGAGCGATGCCACGTGGTCCGACGAGCACGGCGTCGCCGATGTACTCAGCGGCACGGATCTGCTCGTCAACCTCGCCGGCCGCTCCGTGAGCTGCCGCTACAACAAGCGCAATGCCGACGACATCTTCTCCTCCCGAGTGGAAACGACTGCACTGTTGGGTCGTGCGCTGACCCGCACGCCGCAGCCACCCTCACTCTGGGCGAATGCCAGTACCGGCACGATCTACCGAGACGCACGAGATCGACCGATGGACGAGAAGAACGGAGAGCTGGGTAAGGGATTCTCCGTAGCGGTCGCGCGAGCGTGGGAACACGAATTGTTCTCAGCCCCGACGCCTGTTCGCAAAGTGGCACTTCGGATGTCGATCGTCCTCGGAGCCGGCGGTGGGGCGATCAATCCGTTCGTCAACCTCGCCCGAATGGGCTTCGGCGGACGAATGGGCGACGGCCGACAGATGTTCAGCTGGATTCACATCGCCGACGTCATTCGCGCGATCATCCACGTCTACGAGAATCCGGAGATCTCAGGCCCGGTCAATATCGCATCCCCGTATCCGGTAACCAACACCGACATGATGCGGATGGTACGAGCGAAACTTGGCCGACAATATGGGTTTCCGACGCCGGGCTGGATGCTCGAGTTCGGCGCACGAATCATCCGCACCGAGGCTGAACTGGTAACGAAGAGTCGCTGGGTTTCACCAGGGGTGCTCGCGGACAGCGGCTTCCAGTATCAATTTCCGACGTTGGAGTCTGCGCTGAACCAGATCGCTCAAGAGACCCCGCGAGGGTTGCTTCCGGTTTCACTCGGCTGAAGTTCGGCTGCGATCGCAACCGCTCGCACGATATCCTGCTCGAGCAGATAGTGATTCAGTGCAATCGCAGCCTTTGATCCGGCAGCGGCGGCGGTGATCAACTGCGCCGGAGAATCCGACACATTCCCCGCGGCCCAGGCTCCAGGCACACTTGTGCTGCCTGCAGGATCAGTTACCACCCAACCATTTTCGTCGGCTTCACACCCCAGGTCAGTCAACAGATCGCCTCGCGGAACAAACCGTGGGCCGACAAACACTACGCTTCGCGGAATTACCTGACCGGAGGCCAGTTCGACGCCGTCCAATCGACCATCGCCAACCGACACGCCAGCCACATCGCCTTCGACAATGCGAATCCCCCTGGCAATCAGCCGCTCCCGTTCGGCTCCCGTCAGCTCGATACGGTTGGGAAAGAAGACGACATCCTCCGACCATTGACGCACCAACGACGCCTGATGAATGGTGAACGGCCTATTGCCACCACCGAGCACACCGATCGGGGAATCTCAAACCTCGTACCCGTGACAGTAGGGACAATGCAGAACGTCGACGCCCCAGCGATCTTGCAGCCCAGCGATGTTCGGCAGCTCGTCACGTAACCCAGTAGCAACCAGAACAGTCCGTGCCTCCAGCGACGCAGTCGCGTCGGTTTGCACAAGAAACCCACCGTCGTCCGTGCGCTCGATTCGGATTGCGGTGCCAGTCGTCATTTCGCTGCCGTACTCGAGAACCTCCTTGCGGCCGGCCGCAAGTAATTGCGTAGGACTCTCACCATCCCGCGTCAGGTACCCGTGCAGGTGCTCGGAGACACCATTGCGCGGGTTACCTGCATCGACGATCATCACTCGCCGCCGAGCCCGAGCCAGAACAAGCGCGGCACTCAACCCCGCCGCACCGCCACCGACAATCACCACGTCGAACCTCATGTGCTCCCCCAGTCCGCAGATCGTCCCACCCGAGACGGTGGGCTATTCTGGCAATCTAGCAAATTTGTTTACCGGTTAACAAAGTTGAGGAATCGTGAACGAACCAACACTCCGCTCCCGTACCTGCAACCTCTGGGCCGAAAACAATCCCGACCTCGACACCTCGCCCATGGAAGTGGTCGCGCAACTCAAACGGATTACGGCGCTTCTCGAACTAGCAGTCGAACCGGTATACCAAACCGCGGATCTCACCGTGTCGGAAGTGGAACTGCTTGTGCCACTGCGATACGCCGAGGAACCGGTCACCGCGATTCGTCTCGCCGAACGCCTCGGTATGTCTCGGGCCGGGGTCAGCAAGGCACTCGCGCGACTCGAGAAGCGAGGACTCGTCTCCCGCACAAGCAATCCCGAAGACAGGCGATCTGCACTGATCACGATGACGGTCCAGGGAAACGCTGTCGTCGACGACGTCTTTCCTCGCGAACTCGCCGCTCACGGTGAATTGTTCACCCAACTCGGCCGGGACCGGGGGAAGGTCCTTGCCGCACTCGAGCGACTGGCAGTATCCATGGAAAGTGGGCTCGATCGGATGAGCGATGCCCGTTCGCGTACCTGAGTCGCCCAATTCCTGTATCGAACTGACGTCGGCGCACTAGATATCGACGACGAGGCGTGCGATGAGTGAGCTGGCTTCCTGGGAAGCGTCGCCGCCCTCGGTCAGATGACGCTGCGCCTCGGGAAGTTCACGGCCGTGATGTGCCATGGCCTGCGCATACAGGCGGCCGGCGCGGTACGACGAGCGAACCAACGGACCGGCCATGACGCCGGCGAAGCCCATCGCTTCTGCAGCCTTCGAGTGTGCGACGAACTCCTCGGGCTTGACCCACCGCTCGACGGGGTGGTGCCGGGGCGAGGGTCGCAGGTACTGGGTGATGGTGAGGATGTCGCAACCGGCGGCGTGGAGATCTGCCATCGCCTCGGTGACCTCTTCAGGGGTTTCGCCCATGCCGAGGATCAGGTTGGACTTGGTGACCAGTCCGTAGTCGCGTGCTGCGGTGATGACGTCGAGGCTGCGTTGGTACCGGAATGCCGGACGGATCCGCTTGAAGATGCGGGGGACGGTCTCGAGGTTGTGTGCGAGTACCTCGGGGCGTGAGGCGAAGACCTCGTCGAGCAGTTCGGGCTTGCCGTTGAAGTCCGGAACCAGGTTCTCGACGCCGGTGCCAGGGTTGAGTTCGTGGATCTTGCGGACGGTCTCGGCGTAGAGCCAGGCGCCACCGTCGGGGAGGTCGTCGCGGGCGACGCCGGTGATCGTGGAGTACCGAAGGCCCATGGCCTGAACGCTTTCCGCGACGCGACGGGGCTCGTCGCGGTCGAGAGCCTCGGGCTTGCCGGTGTCGATCTGGCAGAAGTCGCAGCGGCGTGTGCACTGCTCACCGCCGATCAGGAACGTGGCTTCGCGGTCTTCCCAGCACTCGTAGATGTTGGGGCAGCCCGCTTCCTCGCAGACGGTGTGCAAACCTTCACGCTTGACCAGGCCCTTGAGCTCCGTGTACTCGGGGCCCATCTTTGCTCGGGTCTTGATCCAGTTGGGTTTGCGTTCGATGGGCGTCTCCGCGTTTCGGATCTCGAGACGGAGCAGCTTGCGCCCCTCCCCGGTGGTTCGATTGTCGTGCGTCACGACTTTCCTCCAAGCATTCGTTGGGTCTCTGTCATCGCGTGAGCACAAAGGATGCGGCAAGGTGACTGCCTTCCAAGGCTGCAACTGCGCGGGTGATCAATGGTGTCACCAAGGCCGACACATCGCCGAATCTATTTGTGCTCGAGAGCCATTCGCGTCTCTCATTGCACAGTTCGAGCACACGTGCAGCAACCTCGAGAAACCCCACCGAGTAGAACCACGGCAACACGCGTGTATCGACATCGAAGGTAACTGACCTTCGATACCGGGACAACAACTGCTCGAATGCCGGGTATCCGAAATGAACTGAAGGGCAACCCGATACAACGCTGGGAATTCCTCTCAAACCTGCCCAGAAAACGTAAGCGATACCAACGTCCAACAGCGGGTCACCGAAACCTACTCGACGCCAATCTGTCACTGCGCGCAATAGTGGGGAGTCGGCGAGGTCGAAAATCGTTCGATCCAGACGATATTCGCCGTGGAGCAAGCAGGGCTTCTGCGGCGCCGGCACCGATCGCGCGAGGGAATCGAGGAGCGCGTTCAACGCAGGCCTCACACTCAATTCGTGCCGAGCGAGCCTTATTCCAATCTCGGACAAGTAGTTGTGCAGTTCCCCGCACATCCCGGGGAGAGCACTCACACCGTTGAGGCCGACTTCGAGCGAATGAATCCCGGCAAGCGTGTCGGCAAATGAGTTCGCTACCAGGCTTCTCGCGCCGATCTCGACGTCGGCTAACTGAATGTCGGTCCGGAGAGATGATCCATGCACCCGTCGAGAGACGACCAATCCAGAGACTTCGTCCCGGTAGACAAGGAGAGGTACTGGAATGCTGCTCTTTTCGAGCATGTGCAGCGCAGTGGCCTCCGCTCGAATTCCTCGTGTTCCAAGACTGTCATCACTGCTCGACGAACAGCGCAAGATCCATGCTCCTTCACCGCTGGTCAAGGAGTAGGCCTGACCCGGCGGCGAACTGGAAACCTTGTTAGCACTGAATCGCGAGTACCGATCCAACTCGCCACAGTCGATCAGACGCCGTCGAATCTCACCGATATCGAATGGGAGTTGCATTCCCACCAGTTATCCCCATTCGGCATCGATTCGTCATTCGTGAAACCCGGACCGCTATCGATGAAGGCGCAATTCTCGTGACGCGACGACCATCCGATGAACCTCGTCAGCGCCGTCGATGAAACGCATGGTCCGAGCCTGCGCCCACAACATCGCCAGCGGATAGTCTTGCGTCATTCCGCCGGCGCCGTGCACTTGAATTGCCTTGTCGATCACCCAACCCACAGCATCCGGGGCAGCCACCTTGATAGCCGAAATTTCCGTACGCGCCTCACGCGCCCCAACTGTGTCGATCAACCACGCAGTCCGCAGAACGAACAACCGCAACTGATCGATCTTCACACGGGACTGCGCAATCCAATGCTGAATGATCCCCTGATCCGCCAAAGACCTACCAACGGCCTCACGCTCGTTCGCCCGGCGGCACATCAACTCGATCGCACGCTCTGCCATCCCGATCATGCGCATGCAGTGATGAATGCGCCCCGGACCAAGTCTGGCCTGCGCCAACGCTTGCCCCCGACCACGCTCGCCGAGCATGTGGTCCTTGGGAACAAGCACGTCCTCGAAATGCACCTCCGCGTGACCGCCATGGGCACCGTGAGTGAAGCCGAACATCTTCAGCCCCCGGACAATACGCACGCCGGGAGTCTCACGCGGAATCAGAACCAAACTGTGGCGCGACCGCGGATCCGCATCAGGATCTGACACCCCCATCACGATCAACAACGCACAATCGCTGCTCATAGCGCCGGTCGACCACCACTTACGTCCATTGATCCTCCAACAATCACCCTCATCAGTGATTGAGCAGGTCAAGTTCGCGGGATCAGACGACGACACATCCGGCTCCGTCATGCAATACGCCGACCTGATGTCACCGTTCAACAACGGATCGAGCCACCGATGTTTCTGCGCCTCAGTCCCGAACAGCGTCAGCAACTCCATGTTCCCGGTATCGGGCGGGTTGCAGTTGAACGCTTCCGGCGCAACCTCAGGACTCCAACCCGTTACCTCGGCCAACGGTGCGTACTGCAGATTCGACAGTCCCGCACCACGCGGATCGTGCGGAAGAAACAAATTCCACAACCCCCGCGCCTTCGCGTGTTCCTTCAGCTCCGCCATCACCGCCGGACGCTCCCACTGCCGATCCCCAGCTTCCGGGTTGTCGTGGAAAAAATGCTCTGCAGGAAAAACGAACTCGTCCATGAATGCCGACGCGAGTTCCTTCAAATCAATAGTCTTCGCGTCGAACTCGAAGTCCATGTCACACACCTTCACCCTTCGTGGGCCGAGTACGACCGAGATCAGAAATTACTGTTTCACAACAATTTTCGGCTACGCAAGTGCCGAGAGCCCGCGCTCTGCCAAAGGAACGACCATCGAGCCGATGTCCTCGAAACCGTCGCCGACTGTTTCCCCATTGACGAAGCGAAGATGGATGCCTTCCAGAATCACCGCCATCTTGTAGAATGCGAAGCTCGAATACCACTGCAGCGCATCGGTATCGAACCCGGTGCCTAGGGAATATCTTTCGACAAGGTCGTCGAACGAGGGGAAACCCTCATGCGCAGAAGGCGTCCCGGCAATCGGATTATCGATACCCGCCCATCCCGACCAGAACAGATGGACTAAACCCAAGTCTGTCAACGGATCACCCAGTGTTGACATCTCCCAATCCAGCACTCCGACAATGTCCGACGGGGCACCTAACCGAACAATCATGTTGTCGAATCGAAAGTCGCCGTGAACGATCGAGGTTGCAGACTGCCCCGGAATCGACGACGCGACCCGCGCCCCCAGTTTTTCCAACATCGGAAGATCGCGGGACTTCGACGACGCCAACTGCTTGCTCCATCGCCGTACCTGGCGCTCGAGGTAACCCTCCGGCCTACCGAAACCAGACAAACCCAGGCTACGAAAGTCTTGCGTGTGCAGTGCAGCCAGGCAATCGACGTAGCGATGCGCCAACTCGGAGCGATTGCCCTCGTCCACGGAAGCGAAGTCGTCATCGGTTCGCAACACCTGACCTTCGATCTTGTCCATGACGTAGAAACTTCCACCCGATGTCGCGTCGAACTCCTCGGAGAACACGATCCGCGGAACCGGGACAGCACTTTCCGCGAGGGCTCGCTGAACGGTCACTTCCCGACCCATGTCGTGAGCAGTCTCCAGACGGTGACCGATCGGCGGACGACGCAGAATCCATCTTCTCGACTTACTCGCCAACTCGAACGTCAGGTTGGATCGACCGCCTGCCAATAGTCGCACAGTCAGTTCCTCGCCCGTACCCAACTCGCCCATCTCGACCAACCTGGACCGAACCAAGTCGGCGTTGAACTGCTCGCTCTCCGCTATTGATTCAACCTCATTCATTACAACGTCCTCATCCCATAGTCCGTTACTCGACGCCACAACGCACCACACCCGCACCGGCGGGCAGGTCGGGCCGAACCAAAACCTTCACGTGCTCTATCTCGTCACCCGCGGCCGGGCGCAGCGCAGAGAACACCTCACTCACCGCATCCAGCCCGGCAAAGCCCGTGACCATCAATCCCGGATCGAAACGACGCTCCACGATATGTTCGAAAGTTCGGGAAAACGCTTGGTACGTATGTTCTCCACGCCCCGGACCACCCACGAATTCCAAACTCACATTCTTGAGAATCCCGATTACGGGTCGAATCGACTCGTGCTCCATTGCCGATCCGACAATCACAATGCGCGTGAACGGTGGAACGACAGACATCAAGGAACCCAGTAGATTCCGCGCTCCGGATGCTTCGAAGACAAATACTTCGGTATCTGCCGGAATCATTCCTGCAAGTGTGCTCAGTGGATCCGAGTGCCTCGGATCGACTGCCACATCGGCCCCGTACGCCAAAGCCACAGTTCGTCGAAGTTCCGAAGGGTCGGATACGACGATGGGGTGAACGCCACGTTGCGCCAATTCGATGACTGCGCCGAGTCCCACAGGCCCGCAACCGGTCACCACTGCGGCGGCGCCGGCAACGATTCGTGAACGCAGCGCGGCGTTAACACCAGTAGCGAGAGGTTCGGTCACTGCAGCGGTAACCGGATCCACGTCCGGAGGGATGTGCAGGTGCCCTCCAGCCTGGATAACAACCCTTTCAGCCAGCCCTCCCGGCTTCGAATTGCAGTATCCGACTGTATGAGTCAATCCATCGTCGTCAACGACCCACGGCAGAACCACCAGACGGTCACCGACTGCGTAGTCGACCACTCCGGTTCCCAACTCGGTCACCGTTGCAGTGAACTCGTGTCCGAATACAACATCGTGCGCCGGATCGAACAGCGCTCCCGGCACGTCCGCCTCACGATGCGCAGCCAGGAAATCATCGGTGTGCTGCCAGGCCGAAAGATCACTGCCGCAGATCCCGGTGGCTATCGGCTCCACCAGAAGCTGATTCGGTCCCGGTGACGGCTCCGGAATGTCGGCAAGTATGACGTCTCCACCTCGAAGCACTGCTGCCCTCATCTGATGTCCTCACGTCGAGAAGTGCCTACGATTTTGTCGGCCATTGTTCGAGATACTTCTGTACGGACATCAGCGTGCGCAAGGCTTCGGCGCCGTCGAATGCCCTGTGGTCGAAGGTCAATCCGAGTCGTGCAATGGGCCTGATGGTGAGGAGCTCGGATTCACCGTCGACGCTCTTTCGCGCGACGGGGGTACGCACGATGGCTGGGAGACCGATCGAGGCAACTTGCGGACGAGTCAGGATCGGAGTCGAGACCACGCCGCCGACACTTCCCGAGTTGCTGATCGTAATTGTTCCGCCCGAAAGATCCTCCGGCTGCGCGGAACCCGAGAGTATCGCACTACTGGTCGCGACTATTGCGTCCGACAGTGCCTCCAGTTCGAGATTCTGCGCATCACGTATGACGGGGACGATCAGTCCGTCCGGAGTGTCCACGGCAATTCCCAGGTTGACAGTGTTCCATCGCACGAGGTGCTTGTCCGTGAACGTGGCATTGGCATCCGGGTGGTCTGCGAGCGCCCGGCACAGTGCGTGACCGACAAAGGGAAGGAAACTGAGTTTCCCTTCACCTCGAGCTGATCTCTCACGGTTGATCTTCGCTCGGGCTACTGAGACCGCAGTGAAATCGACATCAACCTGCGCCGTCAATTGAGGAGCCGTATTCCACGATTCTGTCAGATTCTTGGCGATTGCCCTACGCAGGCGAGTGTGTTCGATAGCCGTGTAGGTCACCGCCTCGTATCCGGCGGGAATCGCCACGGTGTCAGCATCTTCCGGTACTCGATCCCTGGCTCCCGGCAAGAATTCGCTCTTGCTCTCCAGCGACATATCAGTCGAGCCCGAATCGAGGCGGAGGCGTCGACTTCCTTCGGGCGGACGATTGACCGGAGAGAACCACGACGCAGCCAACACCAGTGAATCGTTGGGTGGGCGAGAACCCTCGGCGGCGACTGTCGGGGCCGCGCTCTCGAGAGCCCGATCCGGCGAAATCGGGAACGGACCCGCGATCGGACCCGATGTCGGCGCCGCCGGCGCGACATCTTCACCGACTGCATCTTCACCGGCAATGGCTTGCGCGACGGCTACCGGGTCGGCGTCGAGTGAGGCAAATCGAGCAATGACGTCACCGACAGGAACCTCCTGATCCACTGCGGCAACGTAGCTGATGAGGATTCCCGAAGTTGGCGAGTCGACTTCGGTGTCGACCTTGTCGGTCGACACCTCACAAAGCGGATCGCCCTCGGCGACCCTGTCCCCAGGCTTGAGCAGCCATTCGGTGAGCAACGCGAATTCCACCGACCCCATGTGGGGCATGTGGACGTCGAATAGTGTGAGCATGGTGAATGTCCTCGTAGTCGAGTAATTAGTCGCGAACCAGGTGACGGGCCGTCTCGATGATGTCGGAAACACTTGGGAAGCAATGATCTTCGAGGAACCGACTCGCCGGAATCGGCGCATCCACAGAACCGAGACGCGCGATCGGAGCGTGGAGCCAGTAGAAGCAACGCTCCTGGATGAGCGCAGCGATCTCGGCGCCAGGACCAGCGGTTCTCGGCGCCTCGTGAACGATCATCGCCCGCCCGGTCCGCATCACCGACGCGATGATCGTGTCGTGGTCCAGCGGAACCAGCGTCTGCAGGTCGACGACCTCGAGTTCGATACCCTCCGCAGCCAGCACGAGTGCTGCTTCGAGCGAGCGAGGCACCATACATCCATAGCTGATGACGGTTACTGTGTCGCCGCGCCGTGGAATCGATGCTTTACCCAAGGGCATTACGTACTCGGGATCGGTGAATACCTCACCCCGTTTGAAGTTGAGCTGCTTGCTCGGGTAGTACAGAACAGGATTTGGGTCCCGGATTGCGGCCTTGAGTAGGGCTTTCGCGTTGGCAGGATTGGACGGGACAACTGCTTTGAGTCCCGGAAAATGCATCGGTAGCATCTCCATCGAACCCGAATGTTCTGGTCCTGCACCACCGCTCGGCCCGATCGGCATGATGATGACAGCGGGAAGTTCGAATTGACCACCGTGCATATGGCGCCACTTACCCAGTTTCTGAAAGATCTCGTCCCCGGCGATCAAACTGAAGTCTGCAAACCCCAACTGAACGATCGGACGCATTCCGGTCATGGCGGCACCGGCAGCTGCACCCACCATGAATGCTTCGGTGATTCCGGTGTTTCGGATCCTGTCCAGGCCGAATTCCTCTACCAGGCCTCGGGTTCCGCCGAAGAACCCGCCTGAGGCAATGTCCTGCCCCATGAGAAACACCGAGGGGTCACGGCGCATCTCTTCGGCAATCGCCGCACCCTGTGCTGCCTCGTAGCTTTGCACCGTAGTTTCCGGAGCCGTGCGGTTGACAGACGTGTCGTCAGTGATAGTCATGCAAAAACGTCCTTCATGATAACGGAGGGGTCAGGCAAAGGAGCGGCTTCTGCCTCGGCGAGCGCTTCGGCAACTTCCGCACGCGCTGCGGCGACGATCTGGTCGGCCAGCAAAGCATCGAGTCGAGAACGCATGATGTCCAACGGATCTCGGTACGTCGACAGGAAGTCTTCCGGGCGATACTTCTGCGCGTCACCTTCCCAGTGTCCACCGACACGGGTGACGACTGCCTCGATCAACGACGGCCCCTGACCATCGCGCGCTCGATCAATCGCAGCCTTTGTCGCATGGTAGACAGCGACGGCGTCATGACCATCGACGCGAACGCCGGGAATCCCGTATGCAGTCGCGCGTTCGGCGATAGTGCGTGTCGGACTCACAGATTCAAATGGGGTGGTTACCGAGATTCCATTGTTCTCACAGAAGTAGACCAGCGGTAGTTTCCACCGCGATGCCTCGAGAAGAGTTTCATGGAAGGTGCCACGTGCCGCCGTCCCGTCGCCGAAGTCCGCCAGCGCAACTTGCCCAGTGCCTCTCATTTGCGCCGACAATGCCGCGCCTGCTGCCACCGGATACACCGAACCCAGCGTCGCACCCTCCCCCATGATTCCCAGCGCCGGATCAGCCCAGTGAGGAACGCCGGCACCCTTTCCGCCGGTAGAACCTGTCACTTTTCCAAGCAGGTCACCGATGATCGGCCCCATCGTCATCCCTTTGGCAAGCGGCCATGTGGCTCCTCTTCCCTGATAGAACAGATAGTCGTCGTCTCGCATCGCTGCCACCGCTCCAGCGACAGCACCTTCCTGCCCTTTGCCCGGATGCCAAAATCCGGCAAATCCGTGGTCCCGGATGTGAATCTGCACCGCGTCCTCGATCGCACGCGCACGGGCCATGACGGTGAAAATGTCGATCGCCAACCGTGGGTCGAGTGACTCCGGTTCCACTACTTCGGTCAGCTGTTCGCTTGTGTGCGTGGCCATTCCGATCTCCTTCTGACAGTCCGACATGCAAGTACGAGGTTCGCGCCTTTGACAACCCGGCATCGATTGCCATTCGTGTGGCTGCTGTCACATCACCCTATGTGGATCAAGTGATTCAATCAAGTGCATTCTCTAAATCGACTGAGATCTACTCAGACATCACCGGGTCAGCAGGCCGGAAATCAGGCCGCGACATCGCGATATGATGGGGTCAACAAACCGAAAGGTTGCGGAAATGCCACGATCCAGTCCACGCGACGGCGCAGCAACTCGCCGTGCTCTGATCGACTCAGCGGCAAAGCTGTTCGCAGCAGAGGGAGTCGAGGCCGTCTCGATTCGAGCGATCAATGCCGAAGCCGGATTGGGAGCAGCATCCGCGCACTATCATTTCGGATCCAAGGACGCGATCCTCGACGCCGTCCTCCTCGACTCCGGCGCCGAAGTACTCGCACACATTCATCGCCTGGCCAAGAACATGGTCGATTCCGACACCGTTCCGACAGCGAGGCAGATCGTCGATCTCCTGGCACTGCCGTATCGCCAGTTCCTCGATCAGGAACCTGACAAAGGTGTTCGGTGGCTGACTATTTGTGGACAACTCAGCCTCGCCAACGATCCTCGGCTATTCCCCGTCAAGGACGACACAGCAGAGTTGCTGCGCAAACTACTCGAACGCGCCTACCCCGCAGCCGACGACACCGCGATCGAACTGAACTGGTCACTCACCGTGAACACGCTGATCGTGATGGCGGCACGATGGTCGGACGCAAGCATCGAGGGATCTCGCGCGCTATCCAACGGTCGATTCGACACACTGGCGGATTTTGTCGCAGGCGGACTCGAGTCACTCATGGATCCAACCCGGACCTAGCTTTGCGGATGGATCTTCCCAGGTAGGGTTGCGGATCCACCATCCACAGAACGCGCCGTCTCCGTGCGCGCTTTTGCAATTTTCTTGGGAAAAATTTAGTGGATCACTTGACAGAATCAATCGATCCATTTTACTGTGCCTCACATCACAAAATGCTTCAGTGGGTCTGCACACTCGCCGCGCCGACTGTCCCGCTCACTGCCCCGTCTTCCCGTCAGAAAGATGCAGGAGCCACGATGACCGCTCCATCCACGGATAATCCTTCCTCGACTCCATCGGAATCTTCCTCCGCAAACCCCACTCTCGCGATAGAAGGCGTGGGAAATCGATCAACCGCCGGCTGGGTCGGAATCCTCCTGATCCTCTGCCTTCTGTCCGAAGAAGTCGCATACGCGTTCAATCTGGTGACGCCCGCACTCCCCAGCATGGCTGGTTCATTCGAGACCTCGAACATCGCTTGGGTGTCAACACTGTTCACACTCTCCGGCGCTATCAGCGCACCGTTGATCGGCAAGCTCGCAGATCGAGACGGTAAGAAGAAATGGCTTCTGATCGCAACCGCCTGCATGGCAACAGGCTCGCTGATCGTCGCAATCGCGCCGACCTTCTCCGTAGTACTAGTCGGCCGTACCGTCGAAGGACTCGGTCTTGCAATCGTGCCGATAACCTACTCGCTGATGCGCGACATCTTCCCGAAGCGGATGCTGGCGATGGCGGTCAGCATGACAACCGCTGGAATTGGTGTCACCACGATCACCGGTCCTGTCATTGCCGGAGTTTTGATCGACAATTTCGGATTCCGCGGAGTGTTCTTCGCATTGGCACTCTTCCCTGTGCTCTTGGGTGCCTTGGTCATGCTCGTTGTTCCCGAGTCCCCGATCCGAGTGAAAACGTCCATCGACTGGGTTGGTGGGATCATGCTCGGGCTCTCGATCGCACTCCTCCTGTACTGCATCGGCGAAGGCGGAACGTGGGGCTGGACGTCGTGGAAGACACTTCTCTGCGCCATCGCCGCGGTGGCAATTTTCATCGGATGGGCTCGATACGAAAAGCGAATCGAGAACCCACTGATCGACATTGCGGTGCTGCGTGGTCGCGCTGTCGTGACGACACTGGTCGCGCAATTTACCGGCCAGGCCGTCATCGTTCTCCAATTCGTCTTGTTGTCCTTCATCGTTCAGACACCCATCGCCCTCGGCGTTACCTACGGGTTGGGGGAAAGCGCAAGCTACATGGCGCGGTTGACCACACCGGCCGGCGTGGCCACCGTCGCAATGGGGTTGCTTGTCGGCATAATCGCAGAACGTCGGGGCGCACGCCTGCCGAACTGGATCGGCTTCGCCTTGATGGCGATCGGCTCCGCATCACTCGCCCTCTCCCACAAGGAATTCTGGCCGATACTGTTGGCATACTTGGTATACGCATTCGGGGCCGGTCTGATCAGTGCGGCAATACCCAACCTGGTGATCGCCGCCGCGCCGGTTCGACTGCAGGCCGTCACAGCCTCGACGGTCAATGTGGTGGGATCCGTCGGCAGTGCTGTTGCTGTACAGATTGGTTTTGCCATCCTCGCCCTGAACATTGCAACGGTTGCCGACGGAACGCCTATTTACGCTGGAATTGGCTACACAACAGTCTATTTCGTTGCAGCAGGTCTGGCGATAGTCGGACTCGCCGCGACTCTCCTCATGCCGCACGGCCGAAAGCCCCAGTCTGTGGAAGCACTGACCTGATCTGAATCGACTACCTGAGAATTATCGTGACCTCACACTATGACGTCGTTGTCCTCGGAGCCGGCCCCGGTGGGTACG
>NZ_JASHKY010000073.1:0-217 GCF_030056935.1 Rhodococcus sp. IEGM 1302
GTCGGCACGGTGCAGTTCAAGTCGAACGGCACGGCAATCGGCTCCCCGGTCACGGCGACTGGCGGTGTTGCGACTCTGCCGCACGCGTTCGATGCTGCTGGTGCGCAAAGTGTTACGGCCGACTTCACCGCGGGTGCTGGCTTTGTCAGCTCGTCGGCGTCGGCTCAGACGGTGACCGTGTCGGATCCGGCTCCAGTGGATGTCGAGACCACGACGT
>NZ_JASHKY010000074.1:0-217 GCF_030056935.1 Rhodococcus sp. IEGM 1302
TCTTCTGGTAGCCGACGCCGTCGACCTCGGGGTAGACCGTGCGCAGAACCTCGTGGCGGCCGATAACGTCGTGAACTGCCGAATTCAGGGCCGCCAGATCGAGCGCACCCGTGAGCCGAACGGCAACAGGGACATTGTTGACAGCAGAATCGGTGTCGAATCGGTTGAGGAACCACATGCGCTGCTGCGCCAACGACAACGGAACCCGAACCGGACG
>NZ_JASHKY010000043.1:0-28936 GCF_030056935.1 Rhodococcus sp. IEGM 1302
TACGGCACCAACAACGAGTTCGGCTTCGACTACCTGCGCGACAACATGACGCACTCGCTGGACGACCTGGTCCAGCGTGGCCATGCGTTTGCCATCGTGGACGAGGTCGACTCGATCCTCATCGACGAAGCCCGAACCCCCCTCATCATCTCGGGCCCGGCCGACGGCTCCAGCAAGTGGTACAGCGAGTTCGCGCGCATCGCGCCGCTGCTGAAGAAGGACGTTCACTACGAGGTCGACATCCGCAAGCGCACCATCGGTGTGCACGAGGCGGGCGTCGAACTGGTCGAGGACCAGCTCGGTATCGACAACCTGTACGAAGCCGCGAATTCGCCGCTGGTGAGCTACTTGAACAACGCGATCAAGGCCAAGGAGCTCTACACCAAGGACAAGGACTACATCGTCCGCGACGGTGAGGTCATCATCGTCGACGAGTTCACCGGCCGCGTGCTGGTCGGCCGCCGCTACAACGAGGGCATGCACCAGGCGATCGAGGCCAAGGAGAAGGTGGAGATCAAGGCGGAGAACCAGACCCTTGCCACCATCACCCTGCAGAACTACTTCCGTCTGTACGACAAGTTGTCGGGCATGACGGGTACCGCCGAGACGGAAGCTGCCGAGCTTCACCAGACTTACACGCTCGGTGTGATCCCGATCCCGACCAACCGTCCGATGGTCCGAGTCGACAACGGTGACCTCATCTACAAGACCGAGGAAGCCAAGTTCGACGCGGTGGTTGACGACGTCGTCGAGCGCCACGAGAACGGCCAGCCCGTCCTGATCGGTACCACCAGCGTCGAGCGCTCGGAGTACCTGTCCAAGCAGTTCACCAAGCGCGGCGTTGCCCACAACGTCCTCAACGCCAAGTTCCACGAGAAGGAAGCGACCATCATCGCCGAGGCCGGTCGCTCCGGCGCGGTCACCGTCGCGACCAACATGGCCGGCCGCGGTACCGACGTCGTGCTCGGTGGTAACCCGGACATCATCGCGGACATCGCGCTGCGCAAGAAGGGCCTCGACCCGGTCACGACGCCGGACGAGTACGAGGCGGCTTGGGACGCAGTCCTGGACGAGGTCAAGGCTGAGGTCAAGGCAGACGCCGAGAAGGTCCGCGATGCCGGCGGCCTGTACGTCCTGGGCACCGAGCGTCACGAATCGCGCCGAATCGACAACCAGTTGCGTGGTCGTTCCGGACGTCAGGGTGATCCCGGCGAATCGCGGTTCTACCTCTCGCTCGGTGACGAGCTCATGCGCCGTTTCAACGGTTCGGCACTCGAGTCGATCATGACGCGCCTGAACCTGCCCGACGACGTCCCGATCGAAGCCAAAATGGTCTCGAAGGCCATCAAGA
The DNA here is from genome assembly GCF_030056935.1 of Rhodococcus sp. IEGM 1302. Classification (NCBI taxonomy): domain Bacteria; kingdom Bacillati; phylum Actinomycetota; class Actinomycetes; order Mycobacteriales; family Nocardiaceae; genus Rhodococcus; species Rhodococcus sp. IEGM 1302. The sequence continues at coordinate 1,352 of NZ_JASHKY010000043.1, forward strand.
GCGCTCAGACCCAGGTGGAGCAGCAGAACTTCGAAATTCGCAAGAATGTCCTCAAGTACGACGAGGTCATGAACCAGCAGCGAACGGTCATCTACAAGGAGCGCCGCCAGATCCTCGAGGGTGAGGACATGGAAGGCCAGGTCGAGCAGATGATCACTGACGTGGTCACCGCCTACGTCGACGGTGCCACCGCCGAGGGATACGTCGAGGACTGGGATCTCGAGCAGCTGTGGACGGCGCTGAAGACGCTGTACCCGGTCGGCATCGATCACAAGACGTTGGCAGGGGAGGACGGCGCAGGCATCAACAGTGACCTGAGCCGTGACGACCTGCGAACCGCTTTGCTCGAAGACGCCCACGCGGCGTACAAGAAGCGCGAAGCCGAGATCGATGCGATCGCCGGCGAAAACGGTATGCGTGAACTCGAGCGTCGTGTCTTCCTCTCGGTCCTGGACCGTAAGTGGCGTGAGCATCTCTACGAGATGGATTACCTCAAGGAGGGAATCGGTCTGCGCGCGATGGCCCAGCGCGATCCGCTGGTCGAGTACCAGCGCGAGGGTTACGACATGTTCATCGGCATGCTCGACGGATTGAAGGAAGAGTCCGTCGGATTCCTCTTCAACCTGCAGGTCGAGGCAGCTCCGGCGCAGCCCGCGAGCGGAATTTCCGTCACCGCGGGCTCTGCCGCCGCGGCGTCCGCCACGGCGCCCAAGCCGCTCCCCACGCAGGAAGCTGCGGCCAGGACTGCCGGAACTGCTGCCCCGACGGCGTTGCGCGCCAAGGGACTTGACGACGAAGGTCCGTCGCGTCTGACGTACACCGGCCCGGACGAGGACGGCAAGGCGAAGGCAACACGTGACTCGGCTGCCGACACCGGCGACGGTGCCGCCTCTCGTCGCGAACGTCGTGAAGCCGCACGGACGCAGTCGAAGAGCAATCGAGCTCCGAAGTCCAAGCGCAAGCGCTGAGGTATTAGCGCAGTCAGTACTCGGCAGGCTGGACGGTCACACCACGTGTAGTGCGGTGACCGTCCAGCCTGTTTCGTCTGTGTGGTCGATCCGGCCTGCGACGGCAAAAGTCTGCGTGCCTCGTGTGTACGTCGCACAGACTTCGGCGGTACTCTCCGACACTGCTTGAACGTGGGTGCGGTGAACGGCCGCGCCGCCCAGCTTCCGGGCCGAGAAATCCGAAGTGTAAAGTCTCGCAACAACTTCCAGGACGGACGGCGTCAACACGCCCTTGAGTTGCCGTGGATTTCGTCGTCGGTCGACGGTTTCGAGAACCAGACGTAGTGATCGGTTCCAGAAGATGTCGGCACCTACCAGCCGCGGTTCCGGAGCGTGAGTGAACCCGGTACTGGGCGACGTTCCGTTGTGTGGCGTCTTTCGCGGGCGACGCAGCATCCGGTCTGTTCGGCACTGCGTTCGGTCTGGCCGGCACTGTGGCCGCGACAGCACGACGGTATGCGGGTGAGGCTCGAATTGCGGCGCCGGCTCGAGAACGATCTTGCAGTCCTGCTCCATGACATCCCCCCGGATGATCCTGCGTCCGAGACAGCTGTCTCGGACTTCGCTCCCCCGAGCGATGGTGAGAAGCATGACACGAATCGCTCGAGATGTCGCCGTGATCACCATCGCGACTTAGGGTGATGGCGTGCGGGGACTTCTGTTGGATGTCGGTGGCGTGCTGTTCGGTCCGGGATCGGATCTCGACGGCTTGAGCGCGGTCGTGCGCGCGGTGAAGGCCCGCGGAATCGTGACGGGAATCGTCAGCAACGATCCCGGCGGCGCCAGTGCTCAGTGGTTGCGGGATCTCGGCGACGGGGTCTTGGTCGACGACGTGATCTTGTCCGGTGATGTCGAGATGGCAAAGCCCGACGCCGAGATCTATCTGTTGGCAGCGAGTCGTTTGGGCGTCGAGCCGGAGGATTTCGTTTTCGTGGATGATCTCGAAATCAACGTCCGGGCGGCTGTGGCCGTCGGGATGGTCGGGGTCCATCACGTCGGCTCGGAATCGACCATCGAGGAGTTGTCGATTCTGTTCGATCTCGGCGAAGGAGGGGACACGAAGCCATGGTGAACAGACTGACGACTCAGGATGCCGCTTTCTACTTCCTCGAAGCCGGGACGACGCCGATGCATGTCGGCTCGTTGGGGATCTTCAGGCAACTGCGAAACGGGATCGATCACGAGGAGTTGCTTCGACTTGTCGAAGAGCGGCTCGGATCGGTTCCGCGGTACCGACAGAGAGTTCGCGAGGTGGCGTTCGGTCTGGCCCGCCCGGTATGGGTGGACGACTCGGATTTCGACATCACCTATCACGTTCGCCGATCTGCTCTGCCCAAACCGGGTTCCGACGAACAGCTGATGGATCTGATCGCGCGGCTGACGTCGAGACCACTCGACAGCACGAGGCCGTTGTGGGAGATGTACCTGGTCGAGGGGCTGACCAGAAACAGATTTGCCATCTTCACGAAGTCTCATTCGTCGTTGGTGGACGGCGAGGCGGCTCCAGAGATCAGTCAGGTGATCTTCGATCCGGAGAAGAATCGAGCGCCAGGCCCCGAAGAATTGTGGATGCCCGCCAGGCCGCCGAGCGATACCAGCTTGTTGGTCAGTGCACTGGCGGATCTCGTGACGAGCCCGGGGGAGGGGATCGCACGGGCGCGTGCAGCGTTCAACGACGTGACCACATCCGTCACCGAGGCTGTGAGTGCACTCGGGAAACTCGCGGAAGTGGTTCGAACGGCGACGCAGGTAGCCCCGTCGAGCCCGCTCAACGCCACCATTTCGCGCAATCGGCGCCTTGCGGTGGCCAAGACGTCTCTGGAGGACTATCGACGCATTCGTGCGCGGTACGGGTGCGAGATCAACGACGTGATTCTGACCGTCATCGCAGGTGCGATGCGGAACTGGTTGCTCTCGCGCGGTGAACCGGTGACCGAGGCGACCATCGTGCGAGCGATGGTGCCCATGTCGGTCTACACCGACGGCCCGGAGAGTCCTGACGTCGACGATCCGCAAGCGCCCGGACATGTTTCCTCGTTCCTCATCGACCTGCCTGTCGGTGAACCCAACGCGGTGGTTCGGCTCTCGCACGTGGCCCATGCGACGGAGGCATTCGCGCGTCAGGGTCGGCGGGTCACCGCGCAGACGATGGTGCGAATGTCCGGGTTTGCGCCGGCGACGCTGCATGCGATGAGCTCCCGCGCGGCCAGTAGTCTGTCGCAGCGAATGTTCAACTTGATGATCACCAATGCGCCAGGGCCGCAATTTCCGCTTTACCTCGGTGGTGCTCGGATGCTCGAGATGTATCCCGTGTCGCCACTGCTCAAGAATCAGACACTCAGCATCGCCCTGACGTCGTACGACGGAAATGTCTACTACGGTTTGAATGCCGACCGTGACGCGATGTCGGACGTCGACGTCGTTCGTTCGCTGATCTTCGAGTCACTCGAGGAATTGACGGATGCGAGTCGGTGACGAACGAGCATGAAGGTGGTCTCATGAGGGTGTACGTACCGGCGACGGTCGAGATTTTGCAGCAGTTGGTCGCAGATCAGGAGTTCGACCCGATGAGCCGGACGGCTTTTGCGGTCACCCCGACTCTGCGTGAGTCGTACGCGGCGGGGGACGACGACGAGTTGGCCGAGGTCGCCATGGGTGAGGCTGCGCGTGCGTCGCTGCGACTGATCGCCGGAACCGAGGGTGACGTCACCTTCCGGCGTGCTGTCGTTGCCGCCGACGTCGACGATGCCGATGTGAAGTTACGGCCCGATCTCGACGATTCGGTAGTCCGATTGGCGGGCCCTGTCACGATGGCTCAGGTTGCATCTGTGCATGTCGACCTCGAACAGGCAGAATCGGACATCGAGCGCGCTGCTGGCATAGTCGACGCGGCGGATCTCGGTGACGCCGATGCCGAGTTCACGCTCGGTGATGCGGAGGACCACGAGTTGGCGTGGTACGCCGCGCAGGAGTTGCCGTTCTTGCTCGACCTGCTGTGAATGTGCTTACCGTGAAGTAACCTACGGTACCGTAACCTGATAACCTACGGTACCGTAGGCAGTGGGTTCGGAAGGTGAGAGGTGGAGGTCTGATGGGTCTGAAGGACTGGATCGAGGCACCGGCAGCGTCGGTAGTTCCGGCAGCGCGGTCGAAGCTCAATCTGCTTCGCGGTGCGGCGGCTCGGCTGACCACACCATTGCTTCCCGACGACTATCTGCACCTCGCGAATCCGTTGTGGTCGGCCCGCGAGCTGCGCGGCCAGATCGTCGAAGTCCGGCCCGAGACCACGGACTCGGCGACCATCGTCATCAAGCCGGGTTGGGGATTCGACTTCAACTACCAGCCGGGGCAGTACATCGGCATCGGTCTGCATATCGACGGCCGTTGGCATTGGCGGTCGTACTCACTTACCTCGCCTCCCAACTGGGAGAACAAGCGCATTTCCATCGCGGTCAAGGCCATGCCCGAGGGCTTTCTCTCGAGCCACCTCGTCAGCGGGGCCGTGCCGTCGGGAACCATCGTTCGACTGGCCACGCCTTCGGGCAACTTCGCGTTGCCGGATCCGCCACCGGAGAAGATCCTGTTCATCACCGCCGGCAGTGGCATCACTCCGGTCATGGGCATGTTGCGGACGATGAACCGGCGCGGTCAATTGCCCGACGTCATGCACATCCACTCGGCTCCAACGGAATCCGACGTGATGTTCGCCGACGAACTCACAGCACTGCACGCCGAGCACGAGGACTTCGTGAGCCACGTTCAACTCACGCGACGTGACGGAAAGTTCAAACTCAGTTCTCTCGACACGGTCTGCCCCGACTGGCGCGAGCGCCACACCTGGGCGTGCGGACCCCTACCGTTGCTCGACGAGCTCGAAGACGTCTGGAAGGCGGAAGGCATCGAGGATCGACTCCACATGGAGCGGTTCGCCGTATCGCGCATCGATGCTTCGGCCGACGGTGGCACGGTCACGTTCGAGAAGTCGGGTAAGACGATCACCGTCGACGGTGCGACGACGCTTCTGGAGGCAGGCGAGCAGTCCGGTGCCTTGATGCCGTTCGGTTGCCGCATGGGCATCTGCCAGACGTGTGTCGTACCTCTCGTCGCCGGCCACGCGATCGACCTACGCTCGGGAAAACAGCACGCGGAGGGCGAGCGCATCCAGACGTGCATCTCCGCCGCCGCCGGCGACTGTACGCTGGACGCATAGCTTCTAGGCACACGGAGGACCACGGTGGCCATCACCGATATCAAAGAGTTTTCGCACCTCACCGAGGCCGATGTCGAAGCTCTCGGACGTGAACTCGATCAGATTCGACTCGACATCGAAGACTCTCGTGGGATCCGGGACGCCCGCTACATTCGTCGCGTCATTCGCGTCCAGCGGGCGTTGGAGCTCGGCGGGCGTATCGCATTGTTCGGCAGTCGGTACCGACCGGCATGGTTGGTCGGCACGACCCTGCTGAGCCTGTCGAAGATCATCGAGAACATGGAGCTCGGGCATAACGTCATGCACGGGCAATGGGACTGGATGAACGATCCCGAGATTCACTCCGTCTCGTGGGAGTGGGATCAGACCGGTCCTTCCGAGCATTGGAAGCGCGCCCACAACTACCAGCACCACACGTACACCAACGTCGTCGGTATGGACGAGGATCTCGGTTTCGGGATTCTGCGTATGACTCGTGACGAGCCGTGGAAGCCGATCAACCTCTTCCAGCCGATCGCCAACGTGATCTTGGCGGCCACGTTCGAGTGGGGCATCGCGCTGCACGACCTCACGGCGGCAGCCGAGTTGGAGGGCGCGGAAAAGGGGCAGCTGAACTCGCAGGCGAACAAAGACTTCGCGCGCAAGATCTTTCGTCAGGTGGGCAAGGACTTCATCTTGTTCCCGGCGCTGACGGGGCCGGCGTGGAAGTCGACCATGTCGGCCAATGCGACCGCGAACCTCGTGCGCAACCTGTGGGCGTACGTCGTCATCTTCTGTGGCCATTTCCCGGACGGTGCCGAGAAGTTCACGGTTGCCGAATTCGAGCAGGAGACTCGTCACGAGTGGTACCTGCGCCAGATGCTCGGTAGCGCGAACTTCAATTCCGGCAAGCTCATGGGACTCATGAGCGGCAATCTGAGCTACCAGATCGAGCATCACGTGTTTCCCGATCTGCCGAGCAACCGCTATCCCGAAATCGCTGTGAAGATGCGTGCATTGTGCGAGAAGTTCGATCTCCCGTACACCACCGGTTCGCTCTTCAAGCAGTATCTTCTGGCTCTGCGCACCATCCACAAGTTGGCTTTGCCGGACAAGTGGCTGACGGCAACCTCGGACAATGCTCCGGAAACGTCTTCGGAACTGCGGTTCCGCGACTCGGGATTCCGGGACGCAGCCATGGCGATGGTCGAGGACCTTCGTACCGATCCGATCACCGGTAAGCGTCTCGGTTTGTTGACCGCACTCAAGTCGCAGGCCCGTTCCCGCATGCCGAAGCGCCGGAAGTGATATAGGTTACATCGGGAAAAACCTAACCTACGGTGCCGTAAGTTACGCTACAGTAGGTGCAGTTGATCTGAACGATTCGAATCGATGATCGTTCTGCACTTACTACTTTGCGCCTAACTCACTGGTAGGAGGCTTTCCATGGCGATTGCAGATGTCAAGGAATACGCACATCTCACGGACGCCGACATCGAAGCGCTCGGCCGCGAACTCGACGCGATTCGTCGCGACATCGAGGAGTCGCGCGGCGAGAAGGATGCGCGATACGTGCGCAACGTCATTCGTCTGCAGCGTTCGCTCGAAATCGGCGGCCGCGCAGTGCTTTTCGCCAGCCGTCGTCGTCCGGCGTGGCTCGCCGGAGTTGGCCTGCTGACGCTCTCGAAGATCATCGAGAACATGGAACTCGGGCACAACGTGATGCACGGGCAGTGGGACTGGATGAACGACCCGGAGATCCACTCCACCTCGTGGGAGTGGGACGTCACCGGCCCGTCTGCGCACTGGAAGCAGACCCACAACTACCTGCATCACAAGTACACCAACGTCCTCGGAATGGACGACGACGTCGGATACGGACTCCTCCGCGTCACCCGCGATCAGCGCTGGAAGCCCTTCAACGCCGGCAACCTGGTGTACAACACGCTGCTCGCGCTGTTCTTCGAGTACGGCATCGCCGCTCAGCACCTCGAGCTCGGCAAGGTGGCCAAGGGCCGCGCCGACAAGGAAGAGACGCAGCGCAAGCTCCGTGAGGTCGGCGAGAAGATCGGCAAGCAGGTCCTGCGCGACTACGTCATCTACCCGGCCATCACCGGCCCGGCGTGGAAGAGCACGTTGTCGGCCAACTTCACCGCCAACACTTTGCGGAACGTGTGGACCAACGCGGTCATCTTCTGCGGCCACTTCCCGGACGGTGCCGAGAAGTTCACCAAGGAAGACATCGACAAGGAAACGGAGGCTCAGTGGTACCTGCGTCAGATGCTCGGCAGCGCCAACATCGAGGGCAGCGCGCTCATGGACTTCATGACGGGCAACCTGAGCTACCAGATCGAGCACCACCTGTTCCCCGATCTGCCCAGCAACCGCTACAAGGACATCGCGGTCACGGTGCGTCAGCTCGCGGACAAGTACGACTTGCCGTACACGACGGGCCCGCTTGCCGTGCAGTACGCCAAGTCCTGGCGAACCATCGCCAAGCTGTCGCTGCCCAACAAGTACCTCAAGGACACCGTCGACAATGCGCCCGAGACGGCGTCGGAGCGGATGTTCGACGGCGAACTGACCTCGACTGTCGATCCCGTGACCGGGCGTCGCAGTGGCCTCAAGAGCGCCATCGCACGTAAGCGCAAGAGCGGAAAGCTGCGCAGCCTCCTCGGCCTGCGCTGATCGTCGACTGCGCTGACCGTAGACAGCAAGCGGCCCGACACCATTCGATGGTGTCGGGCCGCTTTGCTGTTCTCGCCCGGAACGTCGCTCGGGGGCGCTCAGTACTGATCGTTGGACTTGATCGCTTCCAGCAGTTGTCGCACAGCGACGACGCGTCGAGCTGATTTGCCCTCCAGCAGGTCGAGCTTGCATTCGGGATCTGCCGGCGGTCCGAGGTGCGTGCATCCGCGCGGGCAATCCTCGATCGCCGCAGCGAGATCCGAGAACGCCGCCACCACGTTCTCGGGCGAGATGTGCGCCAGACCGAACGAACGGATGCCCGGGGTGTCGATCACCCAGCCGCCACCGGCGAGAGGGAGTGCCACCGATTGCGTCGACGTGTGCCGGCCCTTGCCGACGCCGGATACGATGCCGACCGCTCGATTGGCATCGGGGACAAGGCGATTGACCAGTGTCGACTTTCCGACGCCGGAATGTCCGATCAGGGCGGTCAACTTGTGCTCGAGGATCTGCGTCAGTTCGTCCAGGGGATCGTCGCGACCGGCGACGACCACTTGGATGTCGAGGTCGGCGAACGTGCTCGCGAATTCCTCCGGCGGTTCGAGGTCGCTCTTGGTCAGGCAGACGATCGGCGTCAGGCCACCCACGTAGGCGGCGACCAGTGCGCGCTCGACGAAGCCGGTGCGCGGTGGGGGATCGGCGAGTGCCACGACGATGAGTAACTGCTCCGCGTTCGCGACGACGATACGTTCGAAGGGATCGGTGTCGTCGGCGGTCCGTCGTAGAACCGTCGAACGCTCGGAGACCCGGACAATGCGCGCCAGGGTGTCGGTTTTGCCCGACAGATCGCCGACTATGTCCACCTGATCGCCGACGACGATGGGGGTTCGGCCAAGTTCGCGGGCGCGCATCGTGACGATCAGCCGGTCGGGATCGCCGCCGAGGACGCAACCCCAACGGCCACGATCCTTCGACACCACCATCCCCGATTCGGCCGAGAGATGTTCGGGCCGAGTCTTCGTACGGGGGCGGGATCCGCGCCCGGGGCGTACCCGGACGTCGGACTCGTCGTACTGCCGCGGACTCAGAAGCTTGCCTTCGGTGTCGCCGGCGAACTCTCGAGCATGTCGATCCACATGTTCTCGAAGCCCGGCAGTGTCTTGGCCGTGGTTCCGACATCGTCGACCTCGACACCGTCGACGACCAGGCCGATGATGGCGCCGGCTGTTGCCATGCGGTGGTCGGCATACGAGAGCCATTGTCCACCATGGAGTTCCGCGGGAACGATCGTCAGGCCGTCATCGGTTTCGGTGACGGAGCCGCCGAGTTTGTTGATCTCGTCGGCGAGGGCGGCGAGACGGTCTGTCTCGTGCCCGCGCAGGTGCGCGATTCCTCGTAGATGCGAGGTGCCCTCGGCGAGAGCGGCCAGGGCCGCCACGGTGGGGGTCAGCTCTCCCACGTCGTGGAGGTCGATGTCGATGCCGCGCAGTTTCTCCGGGCCGCGGACGGTCAGGACACCATCGGCGAGAGTGACGTCGGCCCCCATCGAGGCGAGGATCCCGCGGATCGCGTCGCCGGGTTGCGTCGTCGACGACGGCCACATCGGGACGCTGACGGTTCCGCCGGTCACTGCGGCAGCGGCCAGGAACGGTGTGGCGTTGGAGAGATCGGGTTCGATCGCCCAGTCCACGGCGCGCACCGGCCCCGGTGCCACACGCCAGGTGTCCGCGTCACCGCCCGTGGCTGGCGTCGTCACGGAAACTCCGGCCTCGCGGAGCATCTCGACGGTCATGTCGATGTGTGGCATGGACGGGACGGGCTTGCCGTCGTGGTGAACGGTGACACCCTCTTCGAACGCAGCAGCCGAGAGCAGGAGACCGGAGACGAACTGCGACGAACCGGATGCATCGATGGTGACCGTCCCGCCGCGTAGGGATCCGGTTCCGGTGACGGTGAACGGGAGTGCGTCACCCTCGATCCGAGCGCCGAGACCGCGCAGTGCTTCCAAGATGGTGCCGAGCGGTCGTGTGCGTGCTTGCTCGTCGCCGTCGAAGTGGACGATGCCGTCGGCCATCGCGGCGAGTGGCGGCAGGAAGCGCATCACGGTGCCGGCCAGGCCGCAGTCGACCTCGCCGCCGCGCAGGGGTCCAGGGGTGATGCGAAGCGTGGTCGCATCACCGGCTTCCTCGACGCCGATGCCGAGGTCACGCAGAGCTGCGATCATCAGGTCGGCGTCACGGCTGCGGAGTGCACCGGTGATCGTGGACGGGCCATCCGCAAGTGCGGCCAGAATCAGAGCTCGATTGGTGATGGACTTGGATCCGGGCAGCGTCACCACTGCATCGACGGGTGCTTGGGCCCTCGGGGCGCTCCACAGACTCAGACTCACATGGTCCATCTTCTCTCATCGGTGGGGGAATGGTCGAAACCGTGCCACCCTGGGTGTCATGTGCGGAAGGTATGCGACCACAGCGGACCCGGCCACCCTGGCGGTGGAACTCGACGCGCTCGACGAGACCGACCACTCGGCGCCCGTCGAAGCCGATTACAACGTGGCCCCCACGACCGAGGTGTTGACCGTCGTCGAACGCCACGATCGGGAGAACCCCGACAGCGATCCGACCAAGAGGATTCGGCGGATGCGGTGGGGATTGGTGCCGTCGTGGACCAAGGAACTGGGCAAAGGCCCGGTCCTGTTCAACGCCCGCGCCGACTCGCTGGCGGAGAAGCCGGCGTTTCGGACCGCCTTCAAGTTCAAGCGTTGCCTGGTCCCCATGGACGGGTGGTACGAGTGGCAGACCGAGGCCACCGGCGGGAAGAAGGCAGCGAAGATTCCTTACTACATGCACCCCGACGACGGATCACGGCTGTTCATGGCGGGCGTGTGGTCTGCCTGGCGGGACCCGAGGGTCGAGAACGCGAGCCCCGTTCTGAGCTGCTCGATCGTCACGGTCGACTCTCTCGGTCACCTCGAGCAGGTTCACGACCGCATGCCCCTCGCCCTGCCTCGTGACCGCTGGGAGGCGTGGCTCGATCCCGACAACACCGTCGATTCGGCTCTGCTCGAACCGGTACCGGACCTCTTCGAGCGGATCGACGTCGATCGAGTCCGGCCGCTGGTCAACAGTGTCAAGAACAACGGGCACGAGTTGATCGAGCCGGACGTCGACCGTGCCGGCGAGCAGATCAGCCTGCTCTAGCAGTCAGCCGAGAGCCCAGGTGACGGTCACTTCGAACGAGACCTGCTGGGTTCCCGGGGCGAGAACCATGTCGGACATCGAGGCGTCGGGAGCGCGCATGGTCTGACCGCCACTCGTGTCGTGTGCCTCGGTGATGGTCACGACGTTTTCGAGCGACGTCCCGGACAGATCCGCGTACTGCTCGGCACGGTTCTTCGCGTCCTCGAAGGCACGGGTGCGAGCGTCGGCCAGAAGCTGAGAGTCGTCGTCGATGGCGAAGGCGACGTTACCGAGCCGTGCCGCGTTTCCGCCCGCCGCGATGCCGGCGTCCAGGACAGAAGAGGCCTTGTCGAGATCGCGGACGACGATTCGTACCGAGTTGGTCGCCCGGTAGCCGGTCACGTTGCCGCCGACGAACGGTCCGCCGCTGGCGTCGTACTGCGGCTGGACGGACAGATCGCTTGTCTGCACGTCCTCGGGGGCAACCCCGGCGGCGACTATCGCGTCGATCATCTGACGGGCCTTGTCATTCGCCTCCGAGACCGCTCCCGATACATCCGGGGCAACCACCTCGATGCCGATGTCGGCATTGAGGATGTCCGGCGCCCCGCGGACCTGCCCTGATCCGACTACCGTGACTTCCTTGGCGGCATTGTCCGAACTCCCGCAGGCCGTCAGCGAGACGGTGAGGGCTGCCGCTGCAGCGGTCAGTGCAAGAGTTTTCAGGTGTGGTCGCATGGTGAGACCGTAGCGACCGGATACTCAGCCCGCCGTGATTTGCGCCGTGACCGCGCCACTGAGCTGCGTGAGGTCCGTCGGAGCCAGCTCGATTTCGAGCCCGCGTCGGCCGGCGCTGCAGAGAATGCGGTCCCAGTCGAGCGCCGACGCATCGATCACTGTCGGCAGTTTCTTGCGCTGGCCGAGCGGTGAGATACCGCCGAAGACGTAGCCGCTCGAGCGCTCGGCTTCGGCGCGATCGGCCATGACGGCTTTGCTCGCACCGAGGGCAGCGGCTGCAGCTTTGAGCGAGAGCTTGTCCGGGACCGGCAGGACCGCGACGGCGAGCTTGCCGGTGTCGAGTTTGACGACCAAGGTCTTGAAGATCTGGGCGGCCTCAACGCCTGTCGACTCTGCCAGTGCAGTGACCGCCTCGTCGCCGAAAGATTCGGCGCGAGGATCGTGGTCGTAGCTGTGGACGCGGTGCGGTGTCTTCGACTTGTCGAGAAGTACGGTCGCAGGGGTCGCTGTTCCGGCCATGTGGAACACCCTATGTGGATCGCCGACAGGTGCATTCGACCAGGCCGGGAACAGAGTCGCTGACTCCCGTGTTGGTACCAGTTGATGAAACTTGTCCCGAGAAGCGAAGGAGCGACCGTGCTGGCTGTGTGTGAGCCACCACCGGCCCGTGGGTCGGATCTTCAGTTGGCGGTAACCTTGATCCCTACGGCTAGTGAAGGGATCAGAGTGCTGGAACACGACCGGCCCAAGGACGAACCGTCAGGGGTAGCTGAACCTATCGACGGCGCAGTGTCCGAAACGCCCGAAACTGCGGATGAGTTGATTGCCCGGTTCGAGCGCGACGCGCTCCCGCTGCTCGACCAGTTGTACGGCGCTGCCCTGCGCATGACGCGGAATCCGGCTGATGCCGAGGATCTCGTGCAGGAGACGTACGTCAAGGCGTACACCGCTTTCCGTTCGTTCCGTGCCGGTACCAACCTGAAAGCCTGGCTGTACCGGATTCTCACGAACACCTACATCAACTCGTACCGCAAGAAGCAGCGCCAACCCGCGCAGTATCCGACGGACGAGATCACCGACTGGCAGTTGGCCGCCACCGCCGAGCACACTTCGACGGGGCTGCGATCGGCCGAGGTGGAGGCGCTCGACGCGTTGCCTGACGACGACATCAAGGCGGCGCTGCAGTCGCTTCCCGAGGAATTCCGTATGGCCGTGTACTACGCCGATGTCGAAGGATTCCCGTACAAGGAGATCGCGGAGATCATGGGCACACCCATCGGAACGGTGATGTCGCGACTGCACCGTGGTCGCAAGCAATTGCGTGGTCTTTTGGCCGATGTCGCAAAAGACCGGGGATTCAATCGGGACGGCGCGGTCGACACAGCCACAGTCGCAGCCACCGAGACGGAAGGTGTCACACGATGAGTGAGCAGGACGAATTCGAAAGGCTCGACTGCTCGGCAGTCATCGCCGACGTCTGGTTGATGCTCGACGGTGAATGCGACGATTCAAGTCGTGCTCGCCTGCAGCGTCATATCGACGATTGTGGATCGTGCCTCGAGGCCTACGGGATCGAAGAGAAGGTCAAGAGCCTGATCAACCGTAAGTGCGGCGGAGACCATGCGCCGGAAAGCCTGCGTCAGAGGCTCACCGTCGAGTTGCGTCGGACCATCGTCATAACGACTACCGAAACCGACAGCTAGCCCGTCAGCGAAGATCTGAGCGGCAGCAGTCGGAAGGCAGTAACGCCGAGGGGCGGGGAAGCAATGCTTCCCCGCCCCTCGGACGTTTTGTTGCGCTACATGTCAGGCGTTTGGACGCTTGCCATGGTTAGCGGCGTTGCCCTTACGGCTGCGCTTCTTACGACCACGCTTACCCATGATTGGTCTCCCTTCTGTTTCTTTCGCGTCATTGTTTCACGCCGATGCCGGTGTGGTTCCATTGGCAGGTCGATCGAGTGATCCGTCGACGTATTTTCGTGGTCAGAGTGCAGTTCCGACAGAAGTGAGGTTCACGATGGCAGAAGACGTGCGCGCCGAGATGGTTTCGACGGTCTACCAGGTCGTCGTGAGCGAGGGAGACGTCGTTGCGGACGGCGACACCCTGGTCATCCTCGAATCCATGAAGATGGAGATTCCCGTCCTGGCCGAGGTTCCGGGAACGGTGACGACGGTGGGCGTCAAGGTCGGCGACGTGATTCAGCAAGGCGATCTGATCGCCGTGATCTCCTAAGCCGGACGATGTCCACTCTCAGCGACCTCCTCGCCGAACACACCGACCTTCCCGGTGCGGCGGTCGACCATCTCCAGCGCGTCGTGGGGGAGTGGCAACTGCTCGCCGACCTCTCCTTTGCCGACGTTCTCTTGTGGGTGGGCACCGAATCGGAGAAGAACCGATCCGAGGGGACGGTCATCTGCGTCGCGCATTGCCGGCCGACAACGGCATCGACGGCTTTTCCGGAGGATGCGGTCGGAACGGTCGTTTCCGAGTCCGAGCACCCGCAGGTTCTTCGCGCTCTCGTGGAGGGCCGCGTCGTGCGCGGGGAAGACGAGACGTGGCGTGAAGGAATGCCGCCGCGTCGGGAAGCCGTTCCGGTGCGTCTGGACGGGCGAGTCATCGCTGTTCTGAGCCGCGACACCAACCTGTCGCACCAGCGAGCGCAGAGTCCGCTCGAACTCGCGTATCTCGATTGCGCCGAAGACCTGTGTCAGATGATCAGCGACGGAACCTTCCCGATCCGAGAATCGCGCTCCGACACGAACTCGAGCCCACGTGCGGGCGACGGCTTCATCCGTCTCGATACCGAAGGCACAGTCGTCTATGCCAGCCCGAACGCGCTCTCGGCCTATCACCGGATGGGTCTGAGTTCGGATCTGGTGGGCCAAGACCTCGCAGCGCTGACCCGTTCGTTGGTCACCGACCCGTTCGAGTCTCAGGAAGCTGCGGGATACATCCGAGATACGTTGGCGGACAAGCCCGGTCGCCGTATGGAGATCGAGGCGCGCGGGGCGACCGTTCTGCTGCGGGCCCTGGTTCTCAAGCCTGGCGGCCGGCATGTCGGTGCTGCGGTCGTCGTCCGCGACGTCACCGAGGTCAAGCGTCGTGATCGCGCTCTCCTGAGCAAGGACGCAACCATCCGCGAGATTCACCATCGAGTGAAGAACAATCTGCAAACCGTCGCGGCGCTTCTGCGTCTACAGGCCAGGCGAACCGGCAACGACGAAGCGCGACAAGCGTTGACAGAGTCGGTGAGACGCGTGACGTCCATCGCCCTCGTTCACGACACCTTGTCGATGTCGGTGGACGAAGAGGTGGATCTCGACGAGGTGATCGACCGGTTGGTTCCCATGCTCTCCGATGTCGCGGGAGTAGGTGTGCCGGTGACGATTCGGCGTGAGGGCAGTTTCGGAGTGTTCTCCGCCGAGCGCGCCACCCCGCTGGTCATGGTGCTGACGGAGTTGGTGCAGAACGCGATCGAGCACGCTTTCGATCCGGGTGTGACCGGCACGGTCACACTCAGTGCCGAGCGTTCTGCACGCTGGTTGGACGTGATCATCCACGACAACGGGCGCGGCCTGCCGGAGAACTTCGACCTCGAGAAATCCGATCGCCTCGGACTCCAGATCGTGCGGACTTTGCTGGGCGCCGAACTCGGTGGCTCGCTCGGACTGCACCCGGGAAGCGGAGGCGGTACCGACGCGGTTCTGCGTGTGCCGCTCGGTAGACGTTCTGCGCGTTACTGATTCGAGCCGCGTTAGCGATTCGAGCAGACAAAAAGCCCGGCACCATGTGGTGCCGGGCTGTCGTCTTCGACTGTGCAGAGGGGCTGTTCTCCGCCGCGAGTCGAACGTCTCGGTTCTACCTAGACGGAAGTGCGTGCACGGGTACGTGCGTTACGACGCTTGAGTGCGCGACGCTCGTCTTCGCTCATTCCGCCCCAGACGCCTGCATCCTGGCCGGACTCGAGAGCCCACGACAGGCACTCGGCGGTGACGGGGCAGCGGTTGCAGACAACCTTGGCATCAGCGATCTGAGCGAGGGCCGGTCCACTGTTTCCCACAGGGAAGAACAGTTCGGGATCCTCGTCGCGACAGATTGCGTTGTGGCGCCAGTCCATCTTTTTTCGCTCCTTAATTGGGTGTGTATTCACACCATTTGGTACCAATGAGTTTGTGTGTGCGTCATCAATGTTTCCGCACTGTTACTTGTGAATGCTTTCACGAACTCGCGGTATGTCAATAGGTTTGAACGGGTTCGTGGGCCAACTCACTAATTTGTGACACACCTGACGGCCACCTGGGCGTCACCGGCATTTTACCCGATTTCGACCTTTTGGCACCAGAGTTTTTGCAGGTCAAACGTGTTGCCTGACTCACGTCGTAATCGGTGCGAACACTTCCAGTGCATCCGGGACCGAGGTGAATTCGACCTTTTCACGAAGTCCGATGTAGTCGCCGTCCATCTGGAGTCCGATCGGTCGCGACGATTCGATGGTGATTGTCGGGACGTCGTCGGTGCGTAAGAGGACCTTCGATTTCGGCTCCGCGCCGCGTGCGAGTAGTTGCCGCACAACCCGCAGGGACGGCAGAACTTTGGTGCTCGTCATGGCGAAGATGCCGAGTCCACTGTCGAAGGTCGTTCCCGGATTGGTGTGGACGGGACGCTCTTCCAGATATGTCCACGGGCTCGAGTTCGAGACGAATGCGTAGTGGACTCCGGAGACGGGATCCTGATCGGGAAGGTGGACGGTCAGCGCTGGTTCGGCTCGCTTGGCACGGAAGAACGCCGCGATCGCGGTTCGGACATACCGGGCGGGTGTGGCGGCGTCACCGTTCTTACGGCTGGCGTCGACGGCCTCGCACACATCGGCGTCGAGGCCCATTCCGGCGTTGAACGTGAACCAACGGTTGTCGCAGTGTGCGAGCCCGATTCGGCGCCTGGTCCGTTCGGAGAGGAGGTCGACGAGCTGGTTCGTGGCGTCGATCGGGTCGGCGGCAATACCGAGTGAGCGCGCGAAAACGTTTGCCGAGCCTCCCGGGACGACAGCGATCGTCGGGATCGGACCGACCGGAACCGATTTCATCGACGCGGGATGCGGTGACCCGAGCAGTCCGTTGACCACTTCGTTGACCGTTCCGTCGCCGCCGTGGACGATCACCGAGCCGAAGCCGTCTTCGTGGGCTTCGCGCGCCAGTTCGGCGGCATGACCCCGATGTGTGGTGTGCGCCACAGTAAGTCGCACCCGACTCTCGAGGGCGTGTGCCAACAGGTCACGACCGGCAGCGGTGGTGGAGGTGGCATTGGGATTGACGATCAGCAGTGCGCGCACGGGGCATGAGCCTATCCGGTGTCGTGTTCTAGGCTGGCCTCGTGCCGAATACCGCCAGTCCGAACGCCCTGCCCAAGACAGTCACATGGGCAGGTGCCCTCGTGACGCTTCAAGGGCTGGTTGCCGCCGGGTTCGCGATCGTCGCAGTGATTCGCGGTGCAACCGGCCACGATCAGAGCGTCACCAACGGATACGGATTTGCCGCCTGGGTCGCGATCCTCGGCGGCGCGGTGTTGGCTGCCGGTATCGCTTTGCTGACGGGCCGCCGGTGGGGCCGGGCAATTGCCGTCGTCGCGCAGTTGCTGCTCCTGCCGGTCGCCTGGTCGCTCCTGACCGATTCGCATCAGGTGCCACTCGGCATCGTTCTGGGTGTCGTCGTTCTCGGCGCTCTGGGCTGCCTGTTCTCGGCTCCGACGTCTCGATGGATGGCAGCGGAGTACGGAGCGTACGCAGACGAGGTGTCGCCGGAAGAGGGGCGCCCGGACGAGACCGAAGAGCCGCGGGACAAGTAGGACGGAACGCCTACGCTGCTTCAGACCTACTCAGCTTCCGCTCTACTCAGCTTCGGCGGCGAGAGCTCCGAGGTGAGTACCGGTCAGGCGATACGTGGTCCACTCCGTCTTCGCGTCGGCACCGAGTGACTCGTAGAACTTGATCGAGGGGGTGTTCCAGTTGAGCACCGACCAGGACAGCCGGGTGTAGTCGTTGTCGGTGCACTCCTTGGCGAGTGCGGCCAGAAGAGCCTTCCCGTGGCCTGATCCGCGCTGACTGGGCTTGACGTACAGGTCTTCGAGGTAGATGCCGTGAGCGCCGTCCCACGTCGAGAAATTGCGAAACCACAATGCCATGCCGACGACGTCGTCGGCCGAATTCACAGCGACGTGCGCGAAGGCCGTCGCGGCCGGCCCGAACAACGCCTCGCCGATCTGTTCCGCCTTCACGGTGCACTCGTCGAGGGCCTTCTGGTAGTCGGCCAACTCGTAGATCATGTCGGTGATCGGCTGGACGTCTGCGGGCGTGGCGCGTCGGATCATAGGGAGAATCTTAGGCCTCAAGCCTCGACGAGCGGCGGCACGTTGTGATGGACGAGGTGGGTGGCGCCGTGCTCGTAACCGAGAACCGAGTATGCGCCGGGGGACAAGGCGAAACGCTTTCCTTCCGTCACCGGGAGCTCGAGCCAGCGGGCGATGAGTGCGCGTGAGAAGTGGCCGTGCCCGATCAGGATCACGTCGCGTTCGGGTAGTTGCGAACGCACCATCGACAGCACCATGTCGGTGCGGGCGTGGATCTGATCGGCCTGCTCGCCGCCGGGGCACGGGTGCGTCCAGACGGTCCAATCGGGCACCGTTGCGCGGATCTCGGGCGTCGTGAGGCCTTCGTAATCGCCGTAGTCCCATTCGGACAGTGCGTCCCAGGTTCGCTCTTCCGGCAGGCCGGCGAGATCACCCGTCAACTGTGCGCGCAGCCGCGGACTCGTCAGAATCATGGGGTTCCGGAGGTCGAGGGTTCGCAAGCGATTTCCGGTCGCGGTTGCCTGCATCTCGCCGAGCGGAGTCAGCGGAACCTCGGTCCGGCCCGTGTGTTTCCCGGTGCGTGCCCACTCGGTTTCACCGTGTCGCATGAGTACGACGCGAGCACCGAGGGGGATCGACGAGGGGGCGGACTGGGACGTCATGTCGACCATCATTGCAGGCTGCCTCGCGTGTGTGGCTCGCCTCCTGGCGCGAAGTGCGCAAGGATCTACGTGTGACGACGGTTCTCGCAGTGGCGAATCAAAAGGGCGGCGTGGCTAAAACCACCACCGTCGCTTCTCTCGGTGCGGCTTTGTCCGCGCTCGGACAACGAGTTCTGGTGGTGGATCTCGACCCGCAGGGCTGCCTGACGTTCTCGCTCGGACACAACCCGGATCGCCTCGAGCGTTCGGTCAACGAGGTCCTGGCGGGTGATCTCGACGCGGTCGACGCCGTGCTGAAGACGGACGACGGTATGGATCTCCTGCCGGCCACGATCGATCTCGCGGGCGCCGAAGCGCTGCTCCTGATGCGACCCGGTCGAGAGTTCGCGCTCAAGCGGGCGCTGTCTCCGCTCCTGGGCTCTTACGACGTCATCATCATCGACTGCCCACCGTCGTTGGGTGTGCTCACACTCAACGGATTGACTGCGGCGCAGTCGGTTCTGGTTCCACTGCAGTGCGAAACCCTCGCACACCGCGGCGTCGGACAGCTGCTGCGTACGGTTCGTGAAGTCCAAGCCATCACCAACCCGGATCTTGTTCTGCTCGGCGCACTTCCGACTCTGTACGACGCTCGAACCACGCACAGTCGCGACGTGCTCGCCGACGTCAGCGACCGCTACTCCCTGGCCGTTCTGGCGCCTCCGATCCCACGCACCGTCAAGTTCGCCGAGGCGTCCGCGTCGGGTGCGACGGTCCTCGCCGGACGAAAGAACAAGGGCGCGGATGCCTATCGAGAACTCGCCGACAATCTCGTAAAGCATTGGGCTGGAAATGAAGTCGTGACTTTCGCGCCGGAACTGGCGCTCTGAGGAAGGTGAGAGCTTCTAGCGCAGCGCGAACAAGGTGTCGCCGCGCTGTTCCAGAATCGTCTCGCCCGCACTGGCGAGCACGATCGGCGTCGTCGTCTCACCGCGGTCGACTGCGATCATGCGCTGCACCGCTCCGTCCGACGGACTGACGGCTGCAATGCCGCCCGGAACCGGGATGAGCATCTGACCGGCAACCATGCTTCCGGGTCCTGACGTTCCGTTGACGATCCACGTCGGAGCCAGATCGCTCAGGCGCAGGTTGACGGTCTGCGAGCCGGTCCACCACGTGATCGAAGCCTTGTCGGCGTGGGTGCGGGCGCCTTCGGTCACCGTTCCCTCGATCGGATAGTCGACGATCGGATTGCCGGATCCGTCGAAAATAGTGATGCGAGAAACGGTTCCGTTGGCGGCAGGGAGGTAGACGGCCGTCTTTTCGCCGGCCACGGCAAGCAGGCGGGCGCCCTCGGAGTCGAGGAGAATCGCGGATCCGTACTCTTCGGGTTCCTGGGCGTCCTTGGGTGCGGGATTCATCACCGTCAACCTGTTGGAGGCTTCACCGGGGCAGCGTTCGAGTACCGAGACTCGGTTGGCGCTCGACGCAGCGTCGAGCAGCGTGCATCCGGTGCGGGGTTGCTTGTTGGGGTTGACCTTCGCGTCGACCCGGCCGTACTCGAGGGTTCGGACGAGGTCCGAGCGCCACAGCTCCATTCGCTCACTGCCGCGCGAAATCAGGTAGGTGCCGTCCGCTGAAAGGCTGACCGCGGAATCGGCGTCGCTGTTGCGCTGGTCCTTTCGGGCGCCGGTGTCGGCGACCAGTGACGTGACCTGAGAGCAACCGCGATCATCCTGATAGACGCTGACGACGCGATCCCACGAACCGATCGCGCCGCACAGCGGAATGTTGCGCGCGTATCGCCACACTTCTTCGCCCGTTGCCGGATCGCGGCCGATCACCTCGGTGCCGTCGGCGGTGACGACGGCATTTCCGACGGTGATCGGTGCCGTCGAGTCGGCACTCGGAGATTCCCACGTCTGTTTCAGGATGTCGGGTAACAACACCGACGTCGACAGAGGTGGGAGTGGAGATTCAGCGGTGACCGAGGTGGTTCCGCGCGCATCACTGCGCAACCACACAACGGTCACCGCCACGATTACGGCCAGCGCGATTGCCAGCGCACCGATCACATCTGAGCGAGTACGCCTTTCGGGAGCCAGCACATCGGCAGCTTACTCTGCGGCGCCTGCCGTCGCGGAAGCCGCGGGGCGACGACGCCGACGGCGACGCGGCTTGGCCGCTCCGTCTTCGTCCGAGTTCTCGGCAGCGGTTGCCGCGGGTGCCGAAGGGGGAGCTGTGGTGGCGCCGGCGGTGGTGGACGTCGCGGCGTCGGTCGAAGCGCCGGCGCGGGTGCGGCGACGGGTCCGGTTGCGGCGGGGAGCGGCCTTCTCTTCGTTGCCGTCCGAGTCGGTCGACTTCGGCGCGTCCGCTTTGTCCGTTGCTGCTTTGTCCGTTGCTGCCTTCTCAGGGGCGGCCTTGGCCTTGCGAACAGTGCCCTTGGCATCGGCCGGAATGGACAACTCTTCGTAGAGGTGCGGCGAGCTGGAGTAGGTCTCGACCGGGTCGGGGATTCCGAGGCTCAGTGCCTTGTCGATGAGCTGCCAGCGAGGGATGTCGTCCCAGTCGACCAGCGTGACGGCGATGCCGGTGCGTCCGGCGCGGCCGGTACGACCGATGCGGTGGACGTAGGTCTTCTCGTCCTCGGGGCACTGGTAGTTGATGACGTGGGTGACGTCGTCGATGTCGATACCGCGGGCAGCGACGTCGGTGGCGACCAGAACGTCGACCTTGCCGTTACGGAAGCCCTTCAGCGCCTTTTCACGGGCGATCTGGCCGAGGTCACCGTGGACGGCACCGACGGAGAAGCCGCGCTCGGCGAGATCGTCGGCGACTTTCTGGGCTGTGCGCTTGGTGCGGGTGAAGATCATCGTCGCGCCGCGGCCTTCGGCCTGCAGAACACGGGCGACCATCTCGGCCTTGTCGAGCGCGTGTGCACGGTAGATGTGCTGGCTGGTGCGATCGTGCACCGCGGAGGATTCGGCCTCTTCGGCGCGGATGTGCGTCGGCTGCGTCAGGAAGGTGCGAGCCAGGGTGATGATCGGGCCGGGCATCGTCGCGGAGAAGAGCATCGTCTGACGCTTGTCGGGGACCATGCCCATGAGGCGTTCGATGTCGGGGAGGAATCCCAGGTCGAGCATTTCGTCGGCCTCGTCGAGGACGAGAACGCCCACCTTGCCCAGGATCAGGTGCGACTGGTTGGCGAGGTCGAGCAGGCGACCCGGGGTGCCGACGACAACGTCGACGCCCTTCTGGAGTGCCGAGATCTGCGCCTCGTACGGACGGCCGCCGTAGATGGGCAGAACCTGGAGACCACGATCGCCGACGCGGAGGTACTTGCTGGCGTTCTCGAGGTCGCGGGCGACCTGGATGCACAGCTCGCGGGTGGGAACGATGATCAGAGCGCGGGGCGTGCCGTCGAGAACAGCCGTGCCGTTCTCGGCGGTGACGATGCGATGCAGGAGCGGGACGCCGAAACCGAAGGTCTTGCCCATTCCGGTGCGGGCCTGACCGATGAGGTCGTCACCGGCGAGAGCCAACGGAAGGGTGAGTTCCTGGATGGCGAAGGTGCGCTCGATGCCGATCTCGTTCAGTGCGCGGACGATTTCGTCGCGGACACCGAGTTCGGCGAAGCTCGGGGGTACATGGGTGTCGTCGAGCTGGACGGAAACGGTGTTCTCGGTTGCTTCGTCTTCGTGGTCGACAGTGATCTTGCTCAGGGGACTAGCCTTTCCTCGTGGCGGTACGCACGCACAAGGTAAGGGGCCAGGCCGTAAGTCGGCCGATGTCGATGCCCTCTTTTTCTTCGGTCATGCCTACGCCTCAGCACTGAATTCCACTCGGACGAATTCGAACCGTCCGGAGATCTCGGCGAAGCGGGCGACAACCGTCGATGCAGGTGCGCGCACATTATCGGTGGGGTTCGTGTGAATACAGCCGTCCCGGCTAACCAATTGGCCCGGGGGAACTGGCGAACTCCCAAGACCATTGTAGCTGCACGTTGTCCGTCCCTCGCGATGACATGTCGAAGATCACCGAATCGGACATGCGGTCCTTGCCGGTCGCGTCGGCCGTCGAAGCACTACAGTTCGTAGTCATGGGCGCACACGATCTTGATGCTTCGACGGACGCTGGAACCGGAGGCCGAGTCGCTTCCGATCACCCTGGCGTGATCGATTTGTTTGCCGTTCTCGCGTATGGCGAGATTTCGGCGTTCTACCGTTTGGCGGAGGACGCACAAATGGCACCGGACCTGCGAGGCAAGGTGGCGTTCGCCAGCATGGCCGCCGCCGAGATGGACCACTTCGAGACTCTGGAAACGGCGTTGACGGAACGTGGCCACGAGATCTTCACCGTCATGGACCCGTTCGTTCGAGCTCTCGACAACTACCACGCGTCGACGACACCGTCGACGTGGCTGGAATCGCTCGTGAAGGCGTACGTCGGCGACGGAATCGCTGCCGACTTCTATCGCGAGATCGGGCACTCCCTCCCGGCGGATGTCGCGGAAATCGTCGAGGACGTGCTGTCCCAGACGGGCCACTCGGAGTTCGTGGTGCTCGAGGTGAAGGCAGCAGTGGAGGCCAGTACTCGCGCCAAGGACCGGTTGATGCTGTGGGGACGCCGTCTTCTGGGCGAAGCAATCACGCAGGCACAGTTCGTGCTGGCGCAGCGTGAAGATCTCACCGATCTGGTGATCTCCGCCTCCGGCGACCTCAACGGAGTTGTCGCGTTGTTCGACGGCATGCAGGCAAAGCATGCCGAGCGGATGGCGATTCTCGGACTCGTCTAGGTGCCTGTTCGCTCTGGGCACAGCGTGCAGAGGAGCGTGGGCGGTCGTTGCTGCATTAGCCTTGCGTCGACAACGGATGTAATTCACGAACAGTTCGGAGGTTGACCGTGGAGGTCAAGATCGGTGTAATCGACAGCCCGCGTGAGCTCATCGTCAACAGCGAACAGACCCCTGACGAGGTCGAGACACTGGTCGCGGCTGTCCTCGGTGGCCGCGAGCCGGTTCTGGCTCTCGTCGACGACAAGGGCCGCAAGTTCCTGGTGCAGGCTTCTCGTGTGGCGTACGTGGAGATCGGTCCGTCCGATATCCGCAAGGTCGGATTCGCGCCTACCGTCTGACGCGTAGCCGTAACAGCAGAATGGGCGGGCAGTCGTGAGACTGCCCGCCCATTCTCGTTCGGGTTCCGGTTACTTCGTTTCGGCTTGCAGCGGCACGTGTGAGAGACCGCCCCACGCGAGGGTCACGGTGATTTCCACGGCTTCTTCCTTCGGGATCGGCCGCGCGGCCTCGAGCCAGTACCGCGCAGTGAACTGGCTGGCACCGACAAGACCGACCGCAAGGATGCGCGCGCGGTACGGATCGAGTCCGGAATCCTGACTCACCAGGTCGAACACGGCGTCGACGCAGGCTTCGGTGGCTTGTTCGACGCGTGTCTGGACCTGAGGTTCGCCCATGATGTCGGACTCGAACACCAGGCGGAAGCCCTGGGAGTCGTTGTCGACGAAGTCGAAGAACGCCTGGACCGCGGCGCGGACACGCTGTTTGTTGTCCGTCGTCGATCGCAGGGCCTGGCGTACACCCGAGATGAGGCTGTCGACGTAACTCTGCAGGACTGCGACGTACAGTTCGAGTTTGCCTGGGAAATGTTGGTACAGAACTGGCTTGCTGACACCGGCACATTCGGCGATCTCGTCCATGCCGGCCGAGTGGTACCCGTTCGCAACGAATACCTCACTTGCAGCTGCGAGGAGCTGGAGGCGGCGCGCATCGCGCGGGAGGCGGGTGCTGCGACGTGTTCCGGCAGGCTTGCCAGCCGTTGTACCGCGATCGGAGTCAGTCCGATCCGCGAGTTCTGTCATGTCGCTTCCAATCTGAGCAAAAGTAATTCGGTCGGCGCGCGGATCCGCGAGTCGCGTGTGCGTACCCGCCAGTATCCTCCGTCACACCGGTCGTAGCCGAATGAACGATACCGTGTGTCGCCCGGGCGAGTCGCGCGTGCCTCGGTGAGCGAGACCAGCGGTCTTTCTCGTTACAGGACGGGCTGCCATGACACGCCAGGACCAGCAAGTTTCGGTCAGCCCGGGCGAGCGACTTGCCGTGTGTGAGATTCTGGACGACGTGACTGACCCAGGGGGACCGCGCATGCGTGGACGAACTACGCAGAACCCTGAACGTGAGGAACGTCGAATGCGTAGCGGAACTGGAGCGCCTCGCGACGAACGTCGGCCGGAGGTGCCGGATGATCGTGCCTACGGCGAACGCGACTATCGCGGCATTTCCTCCCATCAGCCTTTGCGCGCCCAATGGGATCCGACCAAACGAGAAGTGGGCCGAACCCCGCGTAATCCGCGACCGGACCGGGCAGCGCGAAAGCAGAGCAAGCTCGGGCGCTTCGTCTCGACCTACGGTTGGCGGGCCTACGCGATTCCGGTTCTCGTGGTGCTCACCATTCTTGTGATCGTCGATGCGGTGCGGCCGGACGCCACAGACTCCGCGAGCAAGACGTCGGCCACCGCCGACCTCGCGCACAGCACCGACGGAACCGATGTCATCGGTGCCCCACCGGCCGGAGACGGAACTTTTGCCTCGTCGATACCGTCCGGTGCCCTTCCCGACGGTGGTCCGTTCACCGTCGCGGGGGGTGGAACGTGGCACGTCGTACCAGGTACGACGGGCAAGGTCGGACAGGGAACCGAACGCGAGTTCACGTACACGGTCGAGATCGAGGACGGCGTCGACACGACCGGCTTCGGCGGAGACGAATCGTACGGACGCATGGTCGACCAGACACTGGCCAATCCGAAGAGTTGGACCAACGATCCCAAGGTCGCGTTCCGGCGCGTCGACGCCGGCGAGCCGGACTTCCGGATCTCCTTGACCTCACAGATGACGATCCGCGAAGGCTGTGGATACGAAATCGAACTCGAAGGATCCTGCTACAACCCGAGCATGGACCGAGTCCTGCTCAACGAACCGCGATGGGTGCGAGGCGCCATTTCGTTCCAGGGCGACATCGGCTCGTATCGGCAGTATCAGATCAATCACGAGGTCGGCCATGCCATCGGATACGCCGCTCATCAGCCGTGCGAGACCGAAGGCGGACTCGCACCGATCATGATGCAGCAGACCTTCGGAACCGCGAACAACGACATCGCTAGGCTTGATCCCGAGGGCGTCGTTCCGATGAACGGACTCACGTGCCGCTTCAATCCGTGGCCGTACCCCCGAGCGTGACCGGATCGAGAATCCCTGATCTCGTCTTGAACTAGGAGTGTTTCGCGGTGTCTGCAACACCCGTCGTATTGCCACCACTGGTGGAGCCGGCAGCCGAGTTGAGCCGGGAGGAAGTTGCCCGATACAGCCGGCACCTGATCATCCCGAACGTAGGCATGACCGGTCAGAAGCGGCTCAAGAATGCACGAGTCCTGTTCATCGGCGCCGGTGGATTGGGTTCACCGGCACTGCTCTACCTCGCGGCCGCAGGAGTGGGCACCATCGGGATCGTCGAGTTCGACGAGGTCGACATGTCGAACCTGCAGCGTCAGGTGATTCACGGACGCTCCGACGTCGGACGCCCGAAGGCGCTCAGCGCGAAGGAGTCGATTCTCGAAATCAACGAGCACGTCGACGTCCGGTTGCACGAGTTCCGCCTGGACAACTCCAACGCGGTCGAACTGTTCTCCGAGTACGACCTGATCCTGGACGGTACGGACAACTTCGCGACGCGGTACCTCGTCAACGATGCTGCCGTCATCGCGGGAAAGCCGTACGTGTGGGGCTCGATCTACCGCTTCGAAGGGCAGGTCTCGGTCTTCTGGGAAGACGCCCCGGACGGCGCGGGACTGAACTATCGCGATCTTTACCCGGAGGCGCCGCCGCCAGGCATGGTCCCCTCGTGCGCCGAGGGTGGTGTGCTCGGAGTCCTGCCCGCGACCGTCGGTTCGATCATGGCGACCGAGGCGGTCAAGCTCATCACGGGGATCGGCGAACCGCTTCTCGGACGCCTGATGATCTACGACGCACTTGCGATGACGTTCCGGACGATCCGCCTTCAGCGTGATCCGACCCGCGTGCCGGTCACCGCCTTGATCGACTACGACGCGTTCTGCGGTGTCGTGTCCGAAGAGGCGAGTGCCGCTGCTGTCGGTTCGACGATCACGGCGCCCGAACTGGAGGCCATGATCGGCGAGGGACGGTCGATCGAGCTGGTCGACGTACGAGAACCGGTTGAATGGGACATCATGCATCTGCCGGGGGCCGTGCTGATCCCGAAGGACCGCATCCTGTCCGGTGAAGCTCTGGCGACGTTGCCGCAGAACAAGCAGATAGTGCTGTACTGCAAAACCGGCATTCGTTCCGCCGAGGCATTGGCATTTCTCAAGAACGCCGGTTTCTCCGACGCGGTCCACGTTCAAGGCGGCGCGATCGCCTGGGCGAACCAGGTGGATGCGAGTCTGCCGGTCTACTAGGCGCGCCTCGCGGGAGGCGGCGCCGCGCACCGGTAGCGTTGGGGTGTGAGCACAGGCCAACCTCCCCAGCACGTGTGCTCCACCTTCGGCCTCCGTGAAGTCGATCCCATCCCACTCGGTGCGGATTGGGACGGCGGGTGGCTGTGTGGAGACGTCGTCCTTTCAGCAGTCGCGGATCATGCCCGCGCAGCGTGGTCGGCGAAGGTGCGAGAGAACCTCGAAGTCGACGGCGTTCGGCTGGCTCGACCGGTGCGTTCGACCGACGGTCGTTACGTCGTCTCGGGCTGGCGTGCCGACACCTTCATCGTCGGATCGCC